>CAMZHB010000182.1 GCA_947306605.1 uncultured Prevotellaceae bacterium
CGGCGAGAGGAGGAAGAACGCAAGCGTCGCGAGGCCGAAGCCAGAGCAAAGGCTGAAGCGGCCGCCAAAGCCGAACAATCGGGAAAGACAAGCAGCAAGACGTCCACCACGAAAAGCAAGACAAAGGAAACATCCGCTTCAAAGTCCAAGGCAGAGCCCATGCCCACGTACCGTTCCAACGACAAGAACTACCAACTCAGCCAAAACTTTGCATCCAACAAGGGCCGTCTGCCTGTTCCCGTCACCGGGCCTTACGTCATCTCGGCACGCTTCGGCAGTTACGACCTTAAGGGAGTGAAAGGCGTACGTCTTGACAACAAAGGCATTAATCTTACCACACAAGGCCCGGCTTCGGCCCGCGCCATCTTCGACGGCGAAGTGACATACGTATTCTCATACGGAGGGCTCAAGAACGTGCTCGTGCGGCACGGCAGTTACATTTCCGTATACTGTAACCTCTCCAGCGTGGCTGTCACACAGGGTCAGAAGGTAAGCACCCGACAGGCCCTCGGAGCCATCGCACGCGACGCCAGTGGCAAGTACACCCTCCACTTCCAGCTGCGCAAAGAAACAAGTCTGCTCAATCCCGAGAGTTGGTTGGCACGCTAAAACATAGGTTATACCTTTTTCAAACAAAACGGCGTCTCGGATTTTCGAGGCGCCGTTTTGTCGTGCCAAAGTCCGACTTTTGAAAACCGATCCCGGAGTTCATCTCACGAAAGGAGTACGACACCCTCTCTTTACGCTTATTTTATATCAAAAAGCAGAAGTTATAGTCTGGAATGCCCACTATTTCTTTTTTTTATCTAACTTTGTACTTGGAAAATCAATCAGTAACAGTTAATGAAGAAATACCTTATATTTTTTATGGCTATGACAGCAAGTAGTTTAGTCCTTATGGCACAACCGAAAGTCTACATGACCACTGAAATCAGTCCTGAAGCTCTCGTCAAGATTTACGAAGCCCTCGGACGCCCCGCCACAGGCCGCGTGGCAGTGAAAATAAGTACGGGCGAAGGCGGCAACACCCATTATCTGAAGCCCGAACTCATAGGCAAACTGGTGGACGAAGTGAACGGCACCATCGTGGAGTGCTGCACAGCCTATGGCGGCACCCGCCAAGACCCGAAAGACCATTGGGAAACCATACGTGACCACGGCTTCAGCAGCCGTTTCGCCGTGGACCTGATGGATGAATACGGACAAATACGCATTCCGGTGCAAGACCGCAAGCATCTGAACTACGACATCGTGGGTGAACATCTCGGGCACTACGATTTTATGATTAACTTGGCGCACTTCAAAGGGCACGCAATGGGCGGTTTCGGCGGAGTGCTCAAAAACGCCAGCATCGGGGTAGCCTCCACGGCCGGCAAGGCATATATACATTCTGCAGGCTACACCGACGATCCGCAGCTTTGTTGGGAACACACCGAGGACCAAGACGGTTTTCTGGAATCCATGGCCGCAGCTGCACAGGCCGTACACAACTGGTTCGGACGTGGAAAAAACATTCTCTACATCAATGTCATGAACAATATTTCGGTAGATTGCGACTGCGACGGCAACGCCGCAAAACCCGAGATGAAAGATATCGGCATTCTGGCTTCACTGGACCCCGTGGCTGTCGACAAAGCCTGCCTCGACCTGGTGTTTAACCATACGGCAACACCCGGTGACGACGAAAAACCACTGATAGAACGTATCAATCGCCAACATGGCACCTACATTGTGGACTATGCAGAACAGATAGGGCTTGGCTCAAAGAAATACAAACTAATCAAATTAAAGTAATTACCCCATGAAAACAATTCATTACTTGTTGGCAGTTGCCTTGTGTCTGCCAATACCTATTATTGCTCAGAGCGAAACTGGCAATGAAGATAAAAGTGTAGGTGAAGCTGTAGTAACCGGCACACGTGAAAAGACGGATATGCGCCATCTGCCCATGACGGTAACCGTTGTGGGACGTGAAGAATTGACACAGGGCCATCGTCCCTCCACATTACCCACCCTGTCGGAACTGGTGCCGGGTCTCTTCGTAACCAGCCGTGGTGTATTGGGTTATGGTGTGAGTGGAGGCGCTGCAGGAGGCATTAACCTACGCGGAGTAAGCGGCGGTGCCGGCCAGCTTTTAGTACTCATCGACGGACATCCACAGTATCAGGGCATCTACGGCCATCCCATCAGCGACAGTTACCAGACGATGCTGGCCGAACGTGTGGAGGTAGTGCATGGGCCTGCCTCAGTGCTCTACGGGAGCAATGCCATGGGCGGCGTGATAAACATCGTGACCCGCAAGCCGGCGACCGAAAATTGCGAGACAAACGTCTGTCTCGGCATGGGCTCCTACGGCACACTGCAGACGGAGGCCGGAAACCAAATACGCGCCGGGAAATTCTCATCGACCGTCGGCGCACAGTATAACCGCTCCGACAACCATCGCCCGCGCATGGGATTTGAACAATATGGGGGACACGTGAAACTGGGTTACGACATAAGCAAAAACTGGAACACTTCCCTCGACGCTAACGTGACCCACTTCAATGCTTCGCAGCCAGGTGCCGTGACCAGTCCTCTCTACGACGCCGACCAATGGATTACCCGCGGCGCCGTGTCAGCAGCCGTAGAAAACCACTACGACCGCACCAGCGGCGGACTGAGCGTCTACACCAACTTCGGACGACATAAGATTGATGACGGCACGGCCAATCCCGACAATCCTACTATGCGTTACTTCCGTTCAAAGGACGCCCTCACGGGCGTGTCGATGTATCAAAGTCTGAAAACTTTCCCAGGCAATCGCATCACAGCAGGTGTGGATTACCAACACATCTACGGCCGCGCATACTACACTTCAAAGGCCGACGGCACCATCCTTGACACACCAAACAAGCAGAGCGGACGCTCATACCGCAACGAAGTGGCCGGTTATGTTGACGTAAGGCAAGACATTAACTTTTGGCTCACGGCTGATGCCGGCGTGCGTCTGGACCACCACTCTATCACTGGCAACGAGTGGGTGCCGCAGTTCGGAATCGTCGTGCGCCCCACATCCACAAGCGACCTGAAACTGATGGCAAGCAAGGGATTCCGCAATCCAACCATGCGTGAAATGTATCTATACCCGCCGTCGAACACCGACCTGCGCCCAGAACGGCTGTGGAACTACGAACTCTCTTGGCGCCACTGTCCGGGAACACTCACCTATGGCGTGAACCTTTTTTACATCAATGGCGACAACATGATTCAAACTGTCCCCGTGGACGGACGTCCCCGCAATGTCAACACAGGAAAGATAGAAAACATGGGCGTGGAGGCGTTGGCTGAATACAAGCTGACCACTCATTGGCGTCTCCATACCAACCACAGCCTGCTCCACATGGTGCACAAAGTGGTTGGTGCGCCCATTTACAAAGGCTACTTCGGAGCCAGCTATACCCACCACAAGTGGACGGCAAACATCGGAGCGCAGCAGTTGGCCAACCTCTATACAAGTGCCACGACCAAGGAAAGCGTCCTGCTGCTGAACGCCTCCACCAGTTACCGGCTTCTCGAAAATCTGGGTCTTTGGGCTCGCGGCGAAAACCTGTTGGCCCAACGCTACGAGATTAACGCCGGTTTCCCCATGCCGCGCGCCACATTCATGGCCGGTGTGAGCCTAAAATTCTAAACATTATACTCTATGATTGAAACAATGAACTGGCAACAACTTGTGTCGTCCAAACGATTGGGTTCACCGACCACAGTACACGAAATGACCGAACGCCGCACGGAATTCCAGCGCGACTACGACCGACTCATATTCTCTTCTCCATTCCGGCGGATGCAGAACAAGACACAAGTGTTCCCGTTGCCCGGCAGCGTTTTCGTGCACAACCGGCTCACACACTCTCTTGAAGTGTCCTGTGTGGGCCGTTCGTTAGGCACTGATGC
>CAMZHB010000183.1 GCA_947306605.1 uncultured Prevotellaceae bacterium
CCTCGCGCTCACGACCCAGCCGCAGCATGGTCTTGACGAAATTGTTGCCATGGGGAGAATAGAGCCAGGCTGTGCGCAGGATGACGCTGCACGGACAGGCGGCCATGACGGCTCGCTCTCCGGCCAACTTGGTGCGGCCATAGGCACTCACGGGACAAACGGGGCGGTCTTCGGTATAAGGCACATGGGCCGTTCCGTCGAAGACATAATCGGTGGAGATGTGAACCATCATGCCATCACGTCGGGCTATGGCACGGGCCAGATAACCCGGTGCCGTGGCATTGAGAAACTGGGCCTTCGTCTCGTCGCTCTCGGCACGGTCCACGGCAGTGTAAGCTGCACAGTTGATGATGCAGTCCACGGCTTCGCGGTCCACATAAGCATCCACGGCAGCGGCATCAGTGATGTCCAGTTCTTCGACGTCGGTAAAGAGATAACGGTGGTCCGTATGTTGCGCCGAAAGTCGTTGCACCTCACGTCCCAACTGGCCGTTGCATCCGGTAACAAGTATGTTCATAACGCTTTAAAATTCGATAGGTTCCTGTTTGTCTTGTTTATAATAGTCAGAAAGCGTCCCAATCCATGTTGTCAGCGACTTCAGGCCCTTTGCAGTCTCTTCGCTGACAGATTTCTGCTGCAAACGTAGCAACACGACACCATACATGAAGCTGAAACACGTGTCGAACTCGTTTTCCTCTCGATTGCCGTTACGGGTACGTAGAGCCACTATCGTGGGCAGAGCTTGGTTGTAGGCAGCGTGGTAGTATGGAAACTTTGTGGAGGCCATCAGTTGGCTGTGAAGGTCGGAAAGGTTGGTGACCACATTCTTGCATATCTGCAGATGGCCTTTTTCTGCCACACCTTCGCTACGCATCATGTTGATAAGGTCTTTGTACCATGTCTGCAACGCCTCGCGACGCTCAGGGGCCAAGTCCTTGAAACGTGAAAGGTAACCGCTGTCCAACGCATCGAAATCAAGATGGAAAGCACGCAACAAATCTTCCACCTGCCACATGTAGAGCAGGTATTCGGCGATATTTTCCTCCCTGAGACGCTGCGCTACGAACATGACGGTTCAATAGAAAATATTGTGAAGACCGAAGATAGTAAAAATAAAACCAACGAGAGAAGCAATGATGATAATGCCGCCAATGGTCATATTAAGCACACGGATATAGCGTATGGAGAAATGGTTCCGCACCTTGTTAATCACATGTGACAAGCCCAGCCACCAAAGCATGGCACCGGCCACCATGGACAGATAGCCGACGATGAGGCTGAACGGGTCGTTCGAAACGAACAGGGCAAACCGGGCAAACAATGCGATGAACAGGAAGATAATGAGGGGATTCGACAACGTAATCAGAAACGCTGTAATGAAATTGTGAAACAACGTACCTTTCTCAGTCGAAGGCGGACGGAAAGCTTTGCGCGGGTCACTGCGGAACATATACAGACCAAAAAACAAAAGCATGGCACTGCCTATGAGCTGCATGATGAAACGGTTCGCCGGAGTCTGCACGAAATCCGTCACAAATGTCATGCCGAAACCCGTTATCAGCGCATAGAACAAATCGCTCAAAGCGGCGCCAAGTCCGGTCACCAAACCATATTTAATGCCCTTCCGTAAGGTTCGCTGGATGCAAAGCACGCCAACCGGCCCCGTGGGAGCGGAGGCTATAATGCCTACAAACAGACCTTTCAATACGAGCTCTAACGTGCTTATCGGTTCAATAAATAGCATAGCTACTGCAAAATTCGCATTTTTTTGCGAAACAAAGAAAAAGAAAAGCACTTTTCTCAACAAAACGTCACATTACTTGTCTATTTTTTCCAGATATTTTCTACCTTTGTAGCCTAAACGTATTAAACAATTAAACTTTCAAATAAAATGGACAACATTGAGAAGCCTTATGTAATAGGCCTTGACCTCGGAGGAACCAACTCCGTATTCGGCATCGTTGATGCCCGTGGTGAGATCAAAGCGTCCACCGCCATCAAGACACAGGCTTACGCCGACGTCAACGATTATGTACAGGCAGGCGTTGAGGCCCTGCAGCCCATTATCGACGTAGTGGGAGGAATCAGCCAAATCAAAGGCATGGGCATCGGTGCGCCCAATGGCAACTACTACACCGGCACCATCGAAAACGCAGCCAACTTGTTGTGGAAAGGTTCCGTTCCCCTGGCACGCCTTTTCAGCGAGAAGCTCGGCGTTCCCGTGGCTCTGACCAACGACGCCAACGCCGCCGCCATCGGTGAGATGACCTACGGTGTGGCACGTGGCATGAAAAACTTCATCATGATTACCCTCGGCACAGGCGTCGGCAGCGGCGTGGTATGCAACGGACAACTCGTTTACGGCAGCGACGGTTTCGCCGGTGAGCTTGGACACGTCACCATGGACCGCACACCCGAAGCACGCCAGTGCGGATGCGGCAAGAAAGGATGCCTCGAAGCCTACTGCTCCGCCACCGGCGTGGCACGCACAGCACGCGAAATCCTCGAAAAGACCGACCGCCCCAGCCTCCTGCGCGAAATCAACCCGAAGGACATCACCTCTCTCGATGTTGCCATCGCTGCCGGCAAGGGTGACGAAGTGGCCAAGGAAATCTTTGAATTCACCGGGCGTCTGCTCGGCGAAGCCTGTGCCGACTTCACCCTCTTCTCCAGTCCCGAAGCCTATGTATTCTTCGGAGGGCTCACCAAGGCCGGCGACCTCATCATGAAGCCCATACAGGAGTCCTACGACGACCACGTGCTCCCCATGTACAAAGGCAAAGCCAAAATCCTCGTTTCCGGGCTCTCCGGTTCCGAGGCAGCTGTACTGGGAGCCAGTGCACTCGGTTGGGAATTATAACATTGTAGCGTTTGCCCATGCCCCTCATCAGCGTCATCGTGCCCACGTTCAATGCGGCCGGCACCATTGAGGCCTGTGTGACAAGCATCGGCAGGCAAACGCTCTCCGACATCGAAATCGTCATCGTCGACGACGGAAGCACCGACGGCAGCGGACCGGCCATAGACCGGCTCGCTGCCGTCGACGTTCGTATACGTCCACTCCATCAGCCCAACCGCGGGCGCACCGAAGCACGCGCCGCAGGCGTCAGAGCAGCACTGGCCGAATGGATCACCTTTGTCGACGCCGACGACACCCTGCCCCCCGACGCTCTCCGATGCCTCTACAGCCGCACCTCCCCCGAAGTGGACATCGTCTTGGGCGCCGCCCGGCTACTGCCAGGCGAAACGCGCGACCAAATACCCATGGAAGACTTCCGCCACCTCGCCGTACGCGGCGAAGGCACCATCGGACTCCCCTGGGGAAGCCTCTACCGGCGCACAGCACTGCCCCGCGACGCCTTCGAACTGCCACGCGAAATCTCCGTGGGAGAAGACTATATCTTCTGGCTCCGCCTCGTCTTCAGCACCGCCCGACCCGTCAACACCGTGCAGGAAACCGTCTATTGCAAAGGGCGCGACCACTCCAACATCCGCTGGACCGCCGACTACGCCGCACGTGTCGACCACTACCGCGTCGACGCCATACCCCGCGAACAACGGCCCCACTACATGGCCGACATCACCGCCGACCGACTCACCAACCTCTTCACGCTTGCCATACACCAGCCACGCAGCCACTGGCAGTACAGTCCCTTCTACCGCCAGACCATGGCCGACATTCACCAATACAACATCGCGCTGCCCCTCAAGAAGCGAATTTTCCTCCGGCTGCCCGCACGATGGCTGAGACGAGCCTACTCACTCCTCGGAAACCTTATCTTTTATCTGAAAAATAACTGACACGCCCCCGCCACGGACACTTCAGAAAAACGAAAACGGCATTTCAAGAATTAGAAGTGGGACTTCAAAAATCAGAAGCGGCGCCTCG
>CAMZHB010000184.1 GCA_947306605.1 uncultured Prevotellaceae bacterium
TTTGGCTATGCAGACTCTCTTGTATCATTTCCAAACCGGCCGACAATTTGTTCCAGGGAGCCAAACGAATAATGCCTTTCAGAGTCTCGTTGGTGTAATGCGTCCGTTTGCGCGTCTCATCATAGGCTTCTTTTTCCGAAGTCTGCCAATAGTCATACTTTGAAGAAAAATTGTCACTGTATACATCAAAATAGACATAAGTACGCCGGTTGGGTGACCAGCGGGCACCGGCCCCGTACGTGTACGATTTGTGATGCAAGTCGTATGTATAGGCTTGGCGCTCGCTATAGGAATAAGTGTATTCACCGGTGACCGCATCTTTCTTTGTACTTTGAGTGAAATAAGTTGCATTCTCCGGGCGGGCGGTCAGGTAGTCATAGTAAGAGCCGCGGAGATAGGCCGACCACTGCTCGTTGAACTTCCATTCCAATTTTTCGCTGATGTTTTCGCTTCTGAAAGCTGTTGACATGGGACGTCCGGTCAGTTTCAGGACCTCGTTGTCGCCCTCTTTGAACGCCTGATAATGGTTTACTTGCCAGTTGTCCGCTTGATGATGGGCATATGACGTATGGTTGGAAATTCGGCCCGCGTTTACGTCCACATTGATTTCTTCCTCCAGCCTTCCTTTGTTCATCCATTTGGTGTAAGCCGAAGCAGAGAGAGGCTCACGGTTGTCGTCTGTGATAATATTGATGACTCCGGCTATGGCTTCGCTACCATAGAGGGCACTGGCCGCACCGCTGAAAATCTCCACCCGCCTGACATTGGCCATATTAATGCGGTTCCAGCGGTCGTCACCGCTCACACGCTTTCCGTTTTCAAGGATAATCATGTAGTCGTCACCCACGCCGTTGAAATTGACAAACGTGCCCATGCCATTGGTATGGGTCGTGACATTTGTAGTCAACCTCGACAGGGCATCCTGCAAGTTAGAGGCATGCGTGTCCTGCAATTCTTTCGAAGTAATCACTTTTACAGCCACGGGAGAGTTGTCGGCACGGTGATAAGTGCCTGTACCTGTCACGACCACAGGATTAAGCATAATGGATTTCAAGGAATCAGCAGTTTGAACCGGCTTGCGGTTCTGACCGAGACCTGAAAAACAGGTGACAAAGCAGATGAATAAAAGCGACAATTTCTTGATTATGCTCATTTCCGTTCTAACGATTCTGTTTTTTCTTCCATTCTCTTTGGATTACCTCTTAACGGTTCCGAAACGGCGCCTCAAAATTTTGAAACGGCGTTTCGTCCGTTCAACATCCGACATTGAACGACCCGTCGTTGTTCTCGTTTCTCCATTATCTGTATTCCAAAACCATTACCTCTCCCTTCTCCACACGATGTCATCCACACCGGCATCACAATTCATCTTCCGGGCCAATACAAAGAAGTAATCACTCAACCGGTTCACGTAAGCCAATACGTTCTCATCCATTTCCACTCCAGTCTCGACCAAACGTAAAATGGAACGCTCCGCGCGCCGGCACACCGTGCGGCACACATGGGCCATTGCCGCGCCACGGCTGCCTCCAGGCAAAATGAACAATCTGAGAGGAGGCAAGGATTTCTGCATACGGTCTATCTCACCCTCTATGGCCGATACCATCTCCGGCATGACGATGTTGCCCTGACGCACCTCTCTCGCGCTGGCATCAGTGGCCAAATAGCCTCCCAAGACGAACAAATCGGCCTGCACATGTGTCAGAAACTCAGTGGCGCCAACCTCACTGCAATAGGTGATCAGTACACCTATGTGAGAATTCAGTTCGTCCACCGTTCCGTAACTCTCCAGCCGTTGACAACATTTGCTGACACGTTGGCCTCCTACAAGCGAAGTCTGGCCATGGTCACCTGTTTTGGTATATATAGGCATATCCTAACAATTTTATTCCAGTAATTTATAGTATTTCGGCTCATAGTCAGGCAACAGTCCCGGATGGAAAGCCTTCACAAAATCAGCCAACAAAAAATAGGGTTGCACCCCTGCCAATTCACGGTATGGAGTCTGGGCAAAATTACAAAAAACAACACGTTTGTTCTTGTAAGCATCCATCGTCGTATAACGGGAATCTTCCTTAGCAAGTGTCACCATACTGAAACCATCGGCATGACTGCCGTCAGTCAACCAGTATTCCGCATGAAGGGCACGGGCATACACGGTCTCGAAATCCAACGTAAGCCCTCCAGAATCTTCATTGTCACTCATAATATAGTCGGCACCGGCATCCTTGAGCAATTGGGCCAAATAGCTACGTCCACCCGAAACATACCAACCGTCACGCAACTGACGGCCACATACCACCGTGGGACGGCGATGTGAACTGTCATATTTGAGCACCTCATCCTTCAAAGCCAAATACCGCCGTTCTATGGATTCAAAAATAGCATTGGCACGACGAGTCTCGCCGGTAAGCAAACCGATGAGCTTTATCCACTCGGCTTGCCCCAACGGATCTGTTTCCTTATAGCCATGATGCGATATCAAAGGAATACCGCACTCTTTCAATGATTCAAAACCTCCATGCTTCGACGCCGAAACAAAAATATAATCAGGGCGCGCTGCAATAACACTCTCAAGGTCGAAGTTCCCCTCCTTGCCTATCAGCACCGTCATACCCTGTTGCATTTGCTCTTTAATACGTGGAGAAAAGAGATTACGCAGGGAATTGATGCCAACGATTTTGTCTTCCAAACCAAGTACTTCAAAATTGCCTAATTGCAATGCCGTAGTACAAATAAAACGCTTGGCAGGCTGTCGCAAAACGATATGCTCTTCTTTTTTGACCCGCACCGCAGGATCAGGATTGCTGGTATAAATGTGCACACCGTCCGATTGGTATTCCGTTCTCAATCCTCGGGCATATCGTACGATTCAGGACAGAGTCCATCTCCACAGCAAGAATCTCGCTGTTTTTATAATTACTCTTCTGATTTCCACATGAAAACAACAGGAAAGCAAATAGAAAAAGTAGATCCTTTTTTTTCATCATCTATTGAACGACGAAACGGGACAGCCAGATAATTCACCTATCTGGCAGTCCCATTACTTATTCTAACTATTATCAACCTCCCTAAGGGGTTTCTCTATCTTTTATTCTTCTTCAACAAACATTTCGGTGGCCTCGACAGTATGCTTTTTCCAAATTGCACGGATATTGGCATAATCACCAAGTCCCTTAAGAATACAATTGTTGGCTTTATTATCGTCATTGCCATCATAAGCACACTTGAAGCCTTCGCCTTGGAAGAACTCACGCCAACTGTCACCTTCATTCTCTATGCCGGACATGTCGTTGTGGGCATGGTCACCGGCAATACACATCAGAGCATGCAAAGTAACAGTCACGCCAGACTTGACGGGTTGCTCTTTCATACGGTCATATAGATCATCAATCAGATTGTCTTCCATATCAACCGTTGCCACGAAATAATTCTTGTTTATTTCCTTCAGTTTCTCTTCAAGTTGGGTATAACGGATGTTGCCGTTACCATAGTTATAACCTTCAGGATTGCCATGACCAAGGAATGCCATCAGATTATCACCCTTGACATACTGGTTGAAATTGACATTAAGAGCTTTGGCAACGGCCTCCACATCTTCTTCCTCTGCCATCAGAGGGCCACCGACAAACACTCTCACACCTTCTTCAAGATACTTGGCATCCAAATCGCCATAGACATTATTCTTGAAGTCTTTGATGTAGTTGTCACGCAAACGCAGGAACTCTTCGCCTGGAATTACGTGCAAAGACTGTACACGTACTTCTCCATACTTCTGACGTCCGATGGCTTCAAGCCAGAAGTTTGGAGCGTAGAAATCTTGACTGGCATAATGCTCTCCTTCACGGCTCTTGTTAATACAAATGGCCGAAGTAAAAG
>CAMZHB010000185.1 GCA_947306605.1 uncultured Prevotellaceae bacterium
ACTACCGCAACATGATAGACAACGATCCGGCCACGTATTTCATTACCATTCACAGCACCAGCTATGCCACGGCAGTGCCTCCTACGGGTCTGCACTATCTGCAGGTGGACCTGAAGGAGAATCCGGTGGATGCCTTTATTTTCCACTATGTTCCCAATACGACGTTCCCGCAGTTCTCATGGAAGGATATGACCATTTCCGCCTCGAACGACGGTGAGACTTGGGACGATATTACCGAGTTGAAAGGTTTGGCAGCTGACACTTACGATTCTCCGTGTGTACGCATGTGGAAGTCGTACCGTCATGTACGTTTCTCGGTCAGTGCCACTGGAAACAATCTGATTAAGGGCGGTGGCCCGTGCTTCTGCATCGGTGACTTCCAGATGTACCCCGTGAAAGTTTCTGCCAACGCACCTTATGCCACCAGCACAGACGTGAAGGCAAAAACGGACGCCGTAGTTGAAGATTTGCCAGGCATGATGGCAAAATTTAACGACAAATCGGCCACTTCAGACGAAATCAACGCTTTCGGCGCCAAGGTGGCCGCCCTGGAGGAAGCGCTCAAGTAAACAGTAATCAGTAATCAACTAAAATAGAAAATTATTAGTATGAAAAAGCTATTGATATTCCTCGTATGCCTGATTAGCCTTCCCATGTGTGACGGCGTGCAGGCTCAGACATGGCACGACGCCAGGGACGGCGGTTATCATGTCTTTGGTTTAGGCTGGTCCAGATCGTCATTGCGCAAGTATCAGCGCTTGCCGACGGCTGAGAGAAGTTTGATTGGCAACACCAATTTGTCGAACAACTCGTTGCTGTCATCGGGACTTTACGTGCGTTTCCGCACCGATGCCAATGCCATCTCAATCAGTTATGTCATGACCAAATCGGCAACGCAGCACTATTTCGTTTCCACCTTCGGTCAGTCGGGTGTTGATCTCTATGCCCGCAGCGACGACGGCAAGACGTACCACTGGCTTGCCCCGCACGTGGGAAATGCCGGTTTCAGTTCTCCTGCCACGGCCAATTACCGCAACATCATTCCCGCCAATATGGAGGGCAACAAGGTGTGCGAGTATGTGCTCTACTTGCCGTCGCTCAACGGTGTCAACTCGCTTAAGGTCGGCACGAACACCGATGCCGAGACGTTCGAGTGGATTGAGGCTCCCGAAGAGTTCGACGGTATCGTGGCCTATGGCGGCGGCACGGTGCAGGGCGCATCGGCTTCTCACCCCGGGAACACCTGGACCAACATCGTTGGCCGCGCCCTCGACTTGCCGGTGGTTAACCTCGGCTTCATGGGCATGGCCCAGTTGGACACAGGTGTGTTCGATGTCATGGCCGAGTTGAAGCCCCAGGCATTCATCATCGACGCCATGCCCGACATGTTGTCCAATATCGACGACATTGTGGACCGCGTGCTGGCCGGCGTGAAGACGCTGCGTGCCGTTAACCAGCGTCCTATCCTGTTGGTGGAAAGTCCGGGCACGCCCGACAAGCTTATCCGTCCCGACGTGCAGGCTCTTCACACGGCTGCCAATGCCAAGCTGAAGGAAGCCTACGACCAGTTGATAAGTGAGGGCTACCACAATATCTTCTACATGACTGAGGAAGAGATTGGCCTCACCGACGACGACTTTGTCGACGGTATCGACGTCAACGACTTGGGTATGAAACGCTATGCCGAAGTGTATCTGCAGAAGTTGGCTTACATCGAAGAGAACAAGGAAGACCTTCTCGATGCCATCGACCGTGTGGAGGCTCCCGTCAAGGAAAACGGTGCCACTTACGACCTCAATGGCCGCCGTGTGGGCGACAACCTGCAGAAGGGCATCTACATCCGCAACGGAAAGAAGTTCGCCGTAACCGAATAGTCGCGGTGTCTTACCGATATTCAGATTTCGCGCGGGAGTCAGGCGGCTCCCGCGCGAATTGTTTTGCCCAAGGAGACGGGGAGCCCATTGTCCGAAAAACGAAACGGCGCCTCGAAAATCAGAAACGGCGTCTCAAACTTTTGAAGTCCGGCCTTTGACAATAAAACTAGAGTTCAAAAGAGGGGCCGTTTGCAGGTTTTTCTTAATTTTGCAATCAGAAACCAATCAGAACGAAAACTTCAGAAGATGAACAAGCTGTTTTTCCTGCTGGCCCTGCTGCCCGGGCTGCTGTTTATGGGGTCGTGCGTGACTGACGACGACGAGGTGAAGGAACCTGACGGCGACCCCGTGTTCTTCCAAAGCCGTCTGACGCGCGAAGTGGCACCCGGCGACAGTTTCAGCATGACGGCGGCCTTGCCGTTCATGATGCTCGACATTTATACGATGAACGACGACCGCGTGGACGGTGTGCGCCTGCTGCCCGCCGAGCGTTTGACCAATGAAATGAGATACCGGGGGAGTTTCATTCCCCAGACAACCGGTCTCCACTGGCTGTCGCTCCACCACCCCTCGTCGCGCCAGTTGGAAGTGAAAATAGATTCCGAAGCCAACGACTCCGTGCCCGAAGTGTGGCTCTATGCCATTCCCCTGGACAATCCCTACACGACCGTATCGCGTGTCTGTTTCCGCTTGAAAAAGGCGAAATGAGGTTTTCACGGGCCATTCTGCGCCCATAGTTAGCAGAATGACCGCTATTTTCACATAAAACAACATTAAAAGCGCGGCAGAAAGGCAAAAAGTACGTACTTTTGCACATTAAAAGCGTATTGTACAGTATGAAGAAAACTTTCGTGTGGGCCATCGTGCTCATGACCGGTGTCAGCAGCCTGCTCCCGTCGTGTATGAGCGACTCGGACAAGAATCTGTCGCCGACGAGCGATTGTGCCATCACCAATATGGTGCTCGGCACGCTCAAACGCACCGTGACAACCAAACGCTGGGACGGTACGGACACTACGTACGTCACCAATATGTATGCCGGCCACTACGCTTTGCTGGTGGACCAGCTCAATCACGAAATCTATAATCCCGATTCACTGCCTATGGGCACCGATGTGACCAAGGTGGTGTTCCAAAGCATCACTGCCGACGGCGGCGTGGCCTACCGCACCCTTGCAGGCAACGACACACTCTACAGCGCGTCCGACAGCATCGATTTTACCGAACCCCGCCTGTTCACATGCTATGCTTACGACGGCGAAGCAAAACAAACCTACCGCGTTCACGTCAATGTGCATCGGGTGAACCCCGAGGAAATGGCGTGGCAAACGTTGGCCACAGTCAACGCGCTTAAGGACGTGCAATCGCAGAAACTGCTGGTAAAGGAAGACAAGGTCTATATCTTCGCCCGCAATGCCTCCGGCGCATTTGTGCTGACATCGTCGGCCAACGACGGCAAAACGTGGACACAATCGGACCTGACCGGTATCGGAACCATGGAGCCGCGCGACGTGGTGACGCTCAACGGACAATTCTATGCATTGGGCGACAACAAACTGTGGCAGTCGGCCGACGGAAAGGCTTGGACCACAGTGGATGCCGACATCGTGCCCCAACATTTGTACGGCACCGGTCGCGAAACGATGTATGGCGCGAAAGACAATACGCTTTATGTCTCGACCGACGGCTTGTCTTGGACCGCCGAACCACTGGACGACGACGGCATCCTGCTGCCTGTCGCTGACTGCAGCATGGCCTATCTGCCGATGACATTTAATCCGCAGTTTGAATACCTTCTGCTGGGCGGCCGCGACGCCAACGGCAAGCCCGCTTTGTGGAAACGCACGGTGGACGTGACTGGACAAACCGAAGACGTCTGGGCCTATTATCCCGCCACAGAAGAGGTGCTTTATCCCTTCCCCGCTCCCGTCGACGGTGTGCTTTTGGCTTACGACGGCAAAATGCTGACGACAGGTTGCGAAGACGGC
>CAMZHB010000186.1 GCA_947306605.1 uncultured Prevotellaceae bacterium
ACTCTAAACCGTATATGTCATGGCAAACAAATTAGTGATACGCCGCAATAAGCAACAGTTGGCGGAGGAATTGATAACCTTTTTCACGGCACACCCCGACCGCGAGTATTCGCTGCAGAACATAGCAAAAGCCCTGAAACTGAAAACGCACCCGCTGAAGTTGCTCTGCGCCGATGTACTGGACGACATGGTGGCCGACGACTTCGTGAGCCACAAGCGCGGGGGCGGTTACCGGCTCAACCAGCGCGGCCAGGAAATGGAGGGCACGTTTGTGCGCAAGCGCAACGGCCGCAACAGTTTCATCCCCGACGGCGAAGAGAAAGCCATCCTGGTGATGGAACGCAACTCGCTCCACGCCCTCGACGGCGACCGCGTGAAGGCCACGCTGCTGGCCCGCCGGCGCAACCACACGCCGGAAGCGGAAATCACAGAAATCATCAAGCGCGCCAAGGACACGTTCGGGGGAGAACTGACGGTGGACGAACACTTCGCCTTCCTGCTGACCCAGGACCGCACGCTACCAGGCGACATATTCATCCCTAAAGCCAATCTGAAGAGCGGACGCACTGGCGACAAAGCCGTGGTGCGCATTGTGGACTGGCCCGACGACCAGCGTAACCCCGTGGGCGAAGTCATGGACGTGTTGGGACACAAAGGCGAGAACGATGCCGAGATGCACGCCATACTGGCCGAGTATAACCTGCCCTACAAATATCCGGAAGACGTAGAACGGCTGGCCGACCACATCAGCGACCGCATCAGCGAGGAGGAGATAGCCCGCCGCGAGGACTTCCGCGATGTACTCACGTTCACCATCGATCCGCACGACGCCAAAGACTTCGACGACGCGCTCTCGGTGCGCCCCACCGACGAAGAAGGCGTATGGGAAGTGGGCGTCCACATTGCCGACGTGACTTATTATGTGAAGGAAGGCGGCAAGATAGACCAGGAAGCCCTGCGCCGCGCCACGAGCGTATACCTGGTGGACCGCACCATACCGATGTTGCCCGAAAGGCTGTGCAACTACCTGTGTTCACTGCGCCCCGACGAGGAGAAACTGACCTACAGCGCCATTTTCCGCATGAACGAAGCCGGCGACGTGCTTCAGTGGCATCCGGCACGCACCGTCATACGCAGCAACCGGCGCTTTGCCTACGAGGAGGTGCAGGCCATCCTCGAGCAGAACGGCGAGGCCTCGCCCGAAGACCTGCTGCAGCCCGGGGACCACCCGCAACGCGTACAGCCAAACGCCGATGGTTCTCCCGTGGGTGAATATGCCAAGGAACTTATCCTGCTCAACCGGCTGGCAAAAGCCCTGCGCGCCAAGCGTCAGGGTGACGGCGCCATCTCTTTCGACCGTCCGGAGATACGTTTCGACGTGGACGAGAAGGGACACCCCGTGAGCACGTACTTCAAGGTGGCCAAGGACGCCAACAAGCTCATCGAGGAATTCATGCTCCTGGCCAACCGCCACGTGGCGGAGCTCATCGGCAAACACGAGAAAGGACAGAAGCCGCGCACTTTCGTTTACCGCATCCACGACGTGCCCGACCTGGAGAAACTGGAGCGTCTGAGCGGCTTCGTGCGCCGTTTCGGCTACGACCTGCGCACCACGGGGTCGAAGGATGACATCAACAAGGGACTCAACCGCCTGCTGGCCGACTCGAAGGGCAAGCCCGAGGAGGACATCATTGCCGAAGTGACCCTGCGCGCCATGATGAAAGCCAAGTATTCCACGCACAACGTGGGACACTACGGCCTGATGTTCCGCTACTACACCCATTTCACGTCGCCCATCCGCCGCTATCCCGACGACATGGTGCACCGCCTGCTGACACGCTACCTGGACGGAGGGAAAAGCGTCAACCAGAACACCACGGAGGAACTCTGCGAGCATTGCAGCGAAATGGAACAGCTGGCTGCCACCGCCGAACGCGCCAGCATCAAGTACAAGCAGGTGGAATTCATGGCCGACCGCCTGGGACAGGACTTCGACGGCAAAATCAGCGGCATGAACGAGTTCGGCGTGTACGTGGAACTCGACGACAACGGCTGCGAAGGCATGATTCCGCTGCGCGACCTGGGCAACGACTACTATGAGTTCGACGAAAAGAACTACCAGCTTGTAGGGCGCCGCGAACACCACCGCTACAGTCTGGGCGACAGGCTCCGTGTCCGTGTGGCCGAAGCCAACCTGGACCGTCGGCAACTGGAATTTGAACTGGTGGAACGGCTGAAGAAACTTTGACCTCCGTAACGCCTCTTCTGCCGGCAAAGGCCGGACTTCGGAAATACAAAACGGCGTTTCAAAAATCAGAAGCGGCGCCTCGGAAAAGCGAAGACGCATATCGTACGGAAAAGAGGGATTTCCCGCGAACAGGAAATCCCTCTTTTGGGCTATACGGCGGGCACACGCCCGCTTTATTCCCCGGCCGCCGTGTGATGATGATGGTGGTGGCGGTGATGACGGTGCTTGCCCTGCCCGCGCTTGTGGCCGTAACGGTGCAGGGCATCGTACTTGCGCGGCCGGTGAATGAATTTCGTGCCGTAAATGGCGCGGGCCATGTGGTAAATGATAATTGCTGAAATCAATCCGCCGGCCACGTCAACGGCGTAGTGCGCACCGATGTAAACCGTGGAGAAGCAGAGGATAATGTAGAAAGGCAGCATGACGAGCCCCAACTTCTTCGACATCTTCCACGCCAGCCACACCATGATGGTGGAGAGGCCCACGTGGCTGCTGGGGAAGGCGGCAATGGGTTTCTCGCTGCCCTGTGCCAAGTGCACCAGATAACTGAAAGGTCCGGTCACCGGTGTCTGGTGCAACAGTTCCGAATGCCAGCGGAAGTAGTCGCCTACGGCCGGGAAAGTGCCGGCAGCCACGTTTTCCATACCGATCTTCGGGAAATAGAATTGCGGACCGGCCGACTGCAGGAAGATGAAAATCACGTAGTAAAGCATGAACGACGCGAGAATGATGGTCGTCGTGCGGTCGAAGCGGCGGAAGCAACGCACCGTGGCCCACAGCGTCACAACGATGAGCATGAGGTAGTAGGAAAAGTAGCCCATGTTGAAAAATTCGTTCCAAAACGCGCCGTGCAGAGTCTGGCTGAACTGGAGCGCGGGCTGGAAACCGAACACCGTCTGGTCAGCCAAGGCAAAGAGGTGATCCGTGTTAGGCATCAGCTTCGCAAAATGGTAGATGTCGGGATACCAGTAGGAAAGCAATGCCAGCTGGAAGAACACACGAATAATGTAGGTTAAGTTGCAGGGATGAGCCTGATAGAAGCGGTAGAGCAGAAAAGTCACGGCCAATATGCCCACGCGCCAGATTACAGGCACCCACCAGTTTTCCATTATGCTGCCCAGAACGGCCAACATCAAAAAGGTGAAGCCGCAGTAGCATACCATCACGCGCTCTATGCCGATGAGTCCCGGCAGCGGGCGCTGTTCATCAAAAAGTTGATCTAAATCCATTGTTTTTGTTTGTACCACGCCACGGTTTCGCGTACGCCGGCCGTCAAGTCGTAACGGGGCTTAAAGCCCAGTTGCTCACGGGCGGGAGCGATGTCGCAGCGCCAGTTGCGTTGTTTGAGAATGTTATATTTATCGTTATTCAATGCTGTCATTTTTCGGCGCGGCAGAGCCTCGCTGCAGTTGCACACCAGCCGCAACAGCCACAACGGGGCCTTCACATGGAGTATATGCTTCACACCGAGTTCCCGCTGCAAGAGGTCGCTGAAGTCGCGGCTCGAATAGACGTTGCCGTCCGACAACAGGTAAGTCGCTTCGTCCGGACCTTTTTCCAAAGCGAGGAAGACGGCCTCCACGAGGTCTTTCACAT
>CAMZHB010000187.1 GCA_947306605.1 uncultured Prevotellaceae bacterium
CTGGGAAGTGGTAGGTACACGAACATGCAAAATCAGTCTGAACCCGGGCTTCAACACCATACGCCTTTACAACCCTTCGGCAAATATGCCGGACGTGGACTGCATTACCCTGAAAAAAGAGAATGCAGAAGGCATACGTTCATTGGCCAGGACGGGCGACGAAGTGACATGCGTGGAATACTTCAACCTGCTTGGGCAACCTGTCGCAAAAGAAACCAAAGGCATGAAAATACGCCGCACCACGTATGCCGACGGCTCTACCAAATCAAAGAAGATCAGATAAAAGAAGAGAGAATAAATATGAAAAAACACCTGTTGCTTGCCTGTTTGTTGCTGTTCGGCCTGCTCCAGAGCGTCTGCGCCGACGGTATACACCTGCCCACCATGGGCTGGAGCTCGTGGAACTGCTTTGGTCTGGATGTCACTTATACGAAAATCCAGGGCCAAGCCTTGGCCATGACCAAGAAGGGACTGGACAAAGTAGGTTATCTGTATGTGAACATTGACGACGGCTTTATGAACGGCCGCGACAAAAACGCCGACACCGTTATTGTCAACAAGATTCGTTTCCCCTACGGCATACGCAGCGTAGCCGACTACATTCACAAGAAAGGCCTCAAGGCCGGCATCTACACCGATGCGGGCGACAACACGTGCGGTTCGGGCAATTCGGCCGCGTGGGGATGTGGTGTGGGTTTCTACGGTCATGAGGACATGGATGCGAAGATGTATTTCGACAAGTGGGACTTCGACTTCATTAAGGTGGACTTTTGCGGCGGCCTGCATGCCGGCATCGATGAACAGGAAGCCTACACCCGTATCCGCGAGGCCATCGACAAGTGCGACAAGAAGGACATCGTCTACAACGTGTGCCGCTGGGGTTATCCCGGCACATGGATCAGCGACGTGGCCGACTCGTGGCGCATGCAGGGTGACATCTACTTGGGTTGGAGTTCGCTTATCGGTATCATCCGTGAAAATCTCTACATGGGTGCCTTCATGAGCCCCGGGCACTACAACGACATGGACATGCTCGAAATCGGGCGGGGTAAGGACGGATATGGCAATTTCCTCACTCCCACGGAAGAGAAAACCCACATGGCCATGTGGTGCTTCATGGCCTCGCCCTTGCTCATCGGCTGCGACCTCAACAAGATCAGCACCGCTTCGCTGAATATTCTGAAAAACACCGAGCTCATTGCCATCAATCAGGACAGCCTCTCTGCCGGACCTTACGTCACCCACCGCTTCGACAGCGTCTATGTGATGGTGCGTGACCTCAAGGAAAGCCACGGCCCGCGTCGCGCCATTGCCGTATGGAACATGGCCGACCATCCGCGCACCGTCAACGTGGCGCTCACCGACCTTGGCTACTCCTCCGTAGCCCAATTGCGTGAAGCTGTGGAACGGGTGGAGGCAGTGGCTTCCGTCTTTAATGATACCATTCACGCCTCCGTGCCTGCCCACGGCACTCTGGTCTATGTGGCCGAAGGCACACGTTGCGAAGAAACGGTCTATGAAGCCGAGGCGGCCTGGAAAAGCTGCTATCAGAAGATTCACGGTGACAAGAAGTCGGCCAATGTGGTCTCCTCCAGTGTCTGCTCCGGCGGCGTGAAGGTCGGCAACATCGGACTGGGCGATGACAACCGCCTGGAGTGGCGCAACGTGTGGAGCGACACCGGCGGCGAATACGAACTGACGCTCTATTTCCTCTCGGCCGGTGCGCGCAATGTCAACGTTGTGGTCAACGGCACCAACAGCGTGTGGATTACCGGTTGCAGCAGCGGCAGTTTCAACCGTCTGGGCAATAAAAAGTGCACCGTACTCCTCAAAAAGGGAATGAACACCATCTGCATGAAAAACGACCGTGCCTATATGCCCGACATCGACCGTTTCACCCTGCAGTTCATCCGCATCCCGGAAGGCATACGCACCGCGACGGACAACGACGTGAAAAAAGTGGATTACTACGACCTGCAGGGGCGCAAAACCTCCGGCACGTCCCGCGGCGTGACCATTCGCAAAACGACGTACTTCGGCGGAAAACAGGAGAGCAAGAAAGTGAGATAACGGTTTTCACTCTTGAAGGTACTGTCCGGTATTCAGAAGTGTGACCTTTGCGGACAGAAGCGGCGCCTCAAATTTTTGAGACGCCGCTTCGTCAATTTGAAGTGGGACTTCTTTCTTCCGAGGTGCAGGCCTCAAAAAAAGGTGCGCCGTGGGGCACACCCTTTTTGAACAATGAAAAGTTAGAGATGATTGAAACCTTGTATCAAGGTTCTTTGGTTTATAAGCAATGCCTGTTTCACAAAAGGCAGATGGTTACATTTTAAGCAGTTCGTCCACAAACTCGCTGTCGAAGTTGCCTGTGAGGTTGACTATCTGGAGCAGGTCGTCGCCGGTGACGCGGTTGATGAGCACGAGCTCGACAATCTGTTTGTTGTATTCGCGCACCCACAGGTTGGTGTTCTCGTTTTGCTCTGTGGCTTCGGTCTTCACTTGTTTGAAGTGGCGTGTCTGGCGTTCGAGCAGGCGTTTGCATTCGGCCGTGTAGAGTTCGCTGTTCTCACGGGCTGTGAAGACGCGGAGGCTGCGGACATGGGTCAGGGCGCCGCGTATCTGGTCTTCGTCTTCCAGCGTTTTTTCCTTGACCATCTGGAGCACCCGTTCCATCATCTGCGGGCTGACGGTGATGCAGGTGTAGTCGTTTTCATTGGCGCCTTCGGTGGTCTGAAGTTCGGTGATGAACTGTGTCACGAAGTCCTGCGTCTCTTTCTTGGCCTGTGCGGCGAGGGTGAGGACGAGTGCCAGTGTGACGATGAGCAGTCGGCGGGTCATGACGGTTCAGAGTTTCTCGTTGTTGAGGCTCTTGACGGAATCCTTGGGCTCGAGCCCGGCCTGACGCAACCCGTCGCTGACAAGCTTCAGGGCGTCCGACATCTGTTCGTAGGCCACCTGCGGGTCGGTGTAGGTGTCTTGGTAGGCACCGTAGTTGTAGCTCACGGCGGGTTCGTCGCTGACGGTGAAGGCGCGCTGGGCGGCGAAGCCTATGCCGGCCACGACGGCCACCACGGCTGCTGCGCGCAGGAAGGGCATGGTGCGCATCTTCCACGTGTTGCGGCGGATACTTACCACGGGTTCTTCAATCTTTTCGAGCACGCGGCTGTCGAAGTCGGCTCCGAGTGCGGTTTGCTGTTCTTCGGCTTCGTAGCTGAAGAGGTCGCGGTAAGTCGCCAGGGACGAAGGCACCTCGTCTTGGCTGAAGAATTCGCGCAGGATGCGTTCTTCGGCAACGGTGGTCTCGCATTGCCAGTAACGCTCCAGCAGCTGTTCTATGTATTTATAGTCCATAGTTTTCTATTTTTTCGAATGTTTGCCTGATGTGTTGGCGTGCGCGGAAGAGGGTGACTTTGACTTGTTCCTCGGTGATGTCCAGCACTTGGGCTATTTCTTTGTAACTTTTTCCTTCGATGTCGCGCAGTTGCATGATGGTTTTCTGTTTCTCCGGCAGTTGTCGGAAGAGTTCCATCACCCATGTCCGGCGGTCGTCCTGTGCCACTTGCATCAGCGGTGTCGCGGCTTGGTCGCGCGCGGTGTCGGCTGTGGCGTCGTCGAGAGTCTCGTGACGGTTGTCGAACCGTGCCAGATGGTCGAGCGCGAGATGGCGGCAAATGGCGAGGCTGAAAGCTTCGACGGACGCTATCTTGTCCAGTTCGGCGCGTTTGTTCCACACCTTGATGAGCGTTTCCTGGACGATGTCTTCGGCGTCGGCACGCACCCCCGTCAGGCGGAGGGCCAGCCTGAACAACTTGTTCTTGAGGGGTAGGACATCTTCA
>CAMZHB010000188.1 GCA_947306605.1 uncultured Prevotellaceae bacterium
CTAGGACACATGCCTCTCACGCATGGAACACGGGTTCGATTCCCGTAGGCGCTACTTGTGCAGTCTGCTCTTTGAGCAGGCTATTTTTATTTTCAATCTGTTACTCTTTATTTCGTATAAATAGAGCGCTAATATGATTTTTTCGTAACTTTGCATTATTATGGCAGAAATAGAAAAATTTTCAGTAAACGGCGAAACTTATTCGCTGATGATTTCACGCGATGAAATCCAAAGAAGAGTAGTTGAACTGGCATCTACGTTGCGCGAAGAACTTAAGGATGAGATACCTGTTTTCTTGGGTGTCCTCAATGGCGCCTACGTATTTACAAGTGATCTGAGCCGGGCCTATGATGGGCTGTGTCAAGTCAGCTTCATCCGTCTTTCTTCCTATCAAGGAACGCAGTCAAGCGGAAACGTGAGCATGGTTATGGGACTCAAGGAAAATATCAAGGGACGCAGTGTGGTGGTCGTTGAAGATATCATTGACTCAGGTTTGACAATGTTGAAGCTTATAGACTATTTGAAGTCTTTGCAACCCAAGCAGGTGAAAGTTGTAGCGCTCTTTACAAAGCCTGAAAACTTGAAATGCGATGTCCAGATTGATCATTTCTGTTTCGAAATCCCCAATAAATTTATCGTAGGCTATGGTTTGGACTACAATGAACTGTTCCGTAACTTGCCTGCCATATATACGAAAGAATAGTTTAAACTGCAGGAAGAATATGATTAACATCGTAATTTTTGGAGCCCCTGGGAGCGGCAAGGGAACGCAGAGTGATAAAATTGTTGACAAATATGGTTTCAAACATATTTCAACTGGCGATGTTTTACGTGAGGAAATAAAAAAAGGAACTCCGCTTGGCGCAACAGCAAAGCAGTACATAGACCAGGGACAATTGATTCCCGACTCACTGATGGTTGACATACTGGCCAGTGTGTACGACAGTCTCTGTCCTTGTGAGGGAGTTATTTTTGACGGTTTCCCCCGTACGATCGCTCAGGCCGAATCACTTGAAGCGTTGTTACAAGAACGTGGCTCGCAAGTCAGTGCCATGATTGACTTGGACGTACCTGACGCGTTGTTAGTGGAACGTCTCGTGAACAGAGGCAAAACTTCTGGTCGCGCAGATGATAATGAGGCGACGATTATGAAACGTTTGGATGTGTATTACAAACAAACGGCGCCATTGATTGAATGGTATAAGAATGAAGGCAAATACCGCCACGTGCATGGTGTGGGTGAGATAGACCAGATCTTTACTGACATCTGTGCCGTTATAGATAAATTGTAACACAAAATGGCTGAATCCAATTTTGTTGATTATGTGAAGATATATTGCCGTTCTGGAAAAGGCGGCCGTGGATCTATGCATCTCCATCGTGCGAAGTATCAACCCAATGGTGGGCCTGACGGAGGCAACGGTGGACGTGGCGGAAACGTATACCTTCGTGGTAATCACAATTATTGGACTCTGTTGCATTTACGCTATCAACGCCATGTCTTTGCCGGACATGGGGCAAATGGAGCCGCGTGTTGTGCTACGGGTACCGATGGAAAAGACGAGTATATCGATGTACCGTGTGGCACAGTGGCTTATAATGCCGAGACAGGTGAGTATCTGTGCGACGTAACCACAGACGGGCAGGTCGTGATGTTGCTTAAGGGCGGCCGTGGGGGACTTGGCAATTACGCATTCCGTTCTGCCACCAATCAGGCTCCACGTTATGCTCAGCCAGGCGAACCTATGCAGGAAATGATGGTAGTTCTGCAACTGAAACTTTTGGCTGACGTCGGTTTAGTTGGATTTCCGAATGCCGGAAAGTCGACATTGCTATCATCATTATCGTCTGCGCGTCCGAAGATAGCTAATTATCCCTTCACTACATTGGAACCAAGCCTCGGTATCGTGCCTTGGCGTGACGGCAAATCGTTTGTGATGGCCGACATACCGGGTATCATAGAAGGTGCAAGCGAGGGACGCGGCATCGGATTGCGTTTTCTGAGACATATAGAGCGTAATTCTTTGCTTTTGTTCCTTGTACCATGCGAAACAGACAATATCCGGCACGATTATGAGGTGTTGCTTGATGAATTGCGCAAGTTCAATCCAGGTATGTTGGACAAGCATCGCGTGTTAGCCATTACTAAATGTGACTTAATTGATGAAGAACTGATGGAAATGCTGCATGCTGACTTGCCTAACGATGTTCCGGTCGTTTTTATTTCGGCTCCGACAGGCTATGGCCTTTCCGAATTGAAAGATGTCCTTTGGAAAGAACTGAACAGCGATTCTAACAAATTGCGTGACATATTTGCAACGGATGCTCTTGTACACAGGGAAATGGACGTCCGTAAGATTGAGGCGGATTTCTCAGAATGGGATGCCGGAATCGAAGTTTCTGAAGTCGATGTTGAAGATGACGACAGCTTTGACGAAGATGATATTATAGAAGTCTGATTTACCCATGCCCCAGCCAGTCTTGACATACTACGATGTGGCTCCGAATGTTTGCGCATTCAGCACTACGCGTCACGGAGGCGTTAGTAAGGGAAATTATGCTTCACTTAATATCCATTTATTCCAACATGATAATTTTTATGACGTACATAGAAATCGCCAAATCCTGCTTAGTGAATTGAATGTTCAGTCAAAGGATTTGTTTATGCCGCGTCAGATTCACGGAGATAAGGTGTTCAACCTGGACAAGTCGTTTTTGGAAAAACCAAAAGAGCAACAAGAACCGCTTTTGGACGGTATCGATGCTTTGATAACCAATCAAGTGCAAATATGTATCGGCGTTTCAACCGCCGATTGCGTACCTGTTCTTCTCTATGATACAAAAAACAAAGTCTCAGGTGCCGTTCATGCAGGATGGAGAGGCACATGTTTGAAAATAGTCGGGAAAACGATTGATGAGATGAGCCATGTATATGGCACAAATCCTCAAGATATAAAAGCGGTGATAGGGCCATGTATCCGGCAGGACGCCTATGAAGTGGGCGAGGATGTTTATGATGCGTTCCAAGAAGCTCATTTTGAAATGGAAAGCCTGACTAAAAAGATGAATAACCGTTGGCATCTTGATTTAGCGGCAGCTAATAGAGATTTGTTATGTCAAAAGGGAGTCCATGATGCTTCCGTATTTGATTGTGGCCAGTGTACTTGGACCAATGACAAGGATTATTTCTCAGCTCGCCGTCTTGGGATTGATTCCGGTAGAGTTTACACGGGCATAATTGTAAGAGAATAGTCGGAGGATAAAGATAGTTTTAGTTAAGTCGTTTCATTTTGTATGTAAGACGGATAATGTATGTTGAATGAGGAATACCCTTCAAAATTGTTAGGCGCTGCTGTTGAGGCCCTGGCTAATTTGCCGGGCATAGGCCAACGTACGGCGCTGCGTCTTTCACTTCATTTGTTGCGTGAAGCTCCTGAACAGACCGATGCACTGGCTGAGGCGTTGTTGGCTTTTCGTAAGGGCGTGAAACGTTGTGCTTTGTGCCATAATATTTCGGACAAGGAGCGCTGTGTGATATGTGAAGACCCTTCCCGCGACCATGGAACGGTGTGTGTCGTAGAGAATGTGCAAGATGTCATGGCTATTGAGGCCACAGGCCAATATAGAGGACGCTATCATGTGCTTGGAGGTCTCATATCTCCGATTGACGGAATAAGTCCGTCCGATTTAGAAGTGGATTCATTGGTTAAACGTGTGAACGAAGAACGGATAAGTGAGATAATATTGGCTTTAAGTCCGACAATGGAAGGAGATACAACGGCTTTTTATATATCT
>CAMZHB010000189.1 GCA_947306605.1 uncultured Prevotellaceae bacterium
CGGCCACTACTTTCTTGCGATAGAAAAATCCATCACAGGTTGTGCAGGCACTGACGCCTTGTCCCTGATATTTTTTTTCATCTGAGAGGCCCAGATATTTGGCTGTGGCTCCTGTAGCTATGATTACGCAATCGGCAACTGCCTCGCTGTTGTCGTCGAAAGTGAACTTGTATGGCGCGGAACCGAGGTCAGCTTTGACAGCCATGTTTGGTCTTATTTCTGAACCAAAGTTAAGTGCTTGCAAACGCATGTTGTCCATCAATTCATTCGCATCTACACCTGATGAAAATCCCGGATAGTTTTCCACAAGTGTGGTGGTGGTCAACTGGCCTCCGGGTTGCAGGCCTTCATATATGATTGGCTTGATTCCAGCTCGTGCGACGTAGATTGCAGCTGTGTATCCGGCGGGGCCAGATCCGAGTATCAAACATTTAATGTGTTCCATGTTTCTTCTTTGTCGTTATCTTAAGTCTATAACCTCGAGTCCCGGAAACTCATTCTTGTCAAACGTGAACGTTTTGTCCGCGAACCGTTGGTTTGTTTTGCATGTGAGGATACTGATGCGGTTCCATCTGTTTTTTCCAATGCGCATACGGATGCACACGGGCTGATATGTGGTCTTGTCAATATCCAGTAGGATTTCCTGAATCTTTTGTGACGGTTGCTGGGCGGTTAGTTTTACGACATGACACGTTTTTCCGCGTAAGCTGCTTGTACCTGTGAGTTTGCAATCGTAACCTCGTTTGTAGAGATTCAGGAACAGGTAAGGATTCATGGCTTGTTGGTCGCTCAATGAAGGGACACTGATGTTCACTTCATTGCTTGCTTTAACGTATGTCCACAAGTTGGTGCCGTCGAACCAGTACATAACATTGTCAGACACCAGATGTATTTGTTTGTCTCTCAAATACAGGGTGCCACTCATGGCTCCTGTCTCCTTTCCGTCTGCGAAACTGGTGGCTTTGAATCCGGCTTCGATGTCACCGCCTGCCTTGATGACGCGGGCAGTTTTATCCAAGATGCTTTTAGGATTGGTTCCGGTTTTCGCAATAGTACACATGGCGAATGTGCCAAGCATCATGAAGAAAAGTATGCGTTTCATCTTCTGTAATGTCTTCGGTTTAGTTCGTTTTATGTCCGATATGGAATTTTCCAAGTCCGAGATACGCGGCCCTATGTCAAACACTCAAGGCCTTGTGTTAAGGTCGTCAAGAATTCTCTGCAATGAAGTTTCGTCTGAGCAAAGCACGTCACGTGGTTTAGCCCCGTTGATGCCTCCCACAATGCCTGCACGTTCCAGTTGGTCCATTAAACGTCCTGCGCGATTGTATCCAATGGCAAATTTCCTTTGGATTAGCGACGTGGAACCCGATTGATGAACGACAATCAAACGGGCTGCTTCTTCGAATAACGGATCCAGCCTCTCTCCATCGTCAATTCCTGCGCCCGAGGAGCCACCTTCATCGTCCATTTGTACTTCTGGCAATTCGTAAGCCGTGGTATAGCCTTGTTGTTGTGAGATGTACTGGGTAATCCGTTTGACTTCGGGCGTGTCAATAAAGGCACACTGCACGCGAACAGGGAGAGCGCCGCCCGAAATAATGAGCATGTCACCTTTACCTACCAGTTGGTTGGCGCCACTTTGGTCTAAAATAGTGCGCGAGTCAATTTGCGACATGACTTTAAACGCCATACGGGCAGGGAAGTTGGCTTTGATAGTTCCTGTAATAATGTTAGTCGTCGGTCTCTGCGTAGCTATAACCATGTGCATGCCTACTGCGCGGGCCAATTGTGCAATACGCGCGATGGGAAGTTCCACTTCTTTTCCTGCAGTCATGATTAAGTCGCCGAATTCATCGATTATGATGACGAAATATGGGAGGAACCGGTGCCCGTTTTCGGGATTGAGCTGACGGGATTTGAATCTCTCGTTATATTCTTTGATTGTTCGGCACTCAGCTTGCTTTAAAAGAGCATAACGGTCGTCCATTTCCTGACAAAGACTCTTCAGTGTGCGTACAACTTTGGTTACGTCGGTGATGATGGGCTCTTCGTCGTCGGCAACTTTGGCAAGGAAATGCTTTTCCAAAGGAGCGTAGATGCTGAATTCGACTTTCTTCGGGTCAACCAGCACTATTTTCAGTTCAGACGGGTGTTTCTTATATAATAATGAGGTAATGACGGCATTAAGTCCGACTGATTTTCCCTGACCAGTGGCTCCGGCGACGAGCAAGTGGGGCATCTTGGCGAGATCAGCCATGTAAACTTCGTTGGTAATGGTCTTGCCGAGGGCGATAGGCAACTCGTAGTCGCTTTCCTTGAATTTTCTGCTGTTCAGGATGCTTTCTATGGACACTATCTGCGGTTTCTTGTTCGGTACCTCAATTCCGATAGTGCCTTTGCCTGGTATGGGCGCGATGATACGTATACCTAGGGCGCTTAAACTCAAAGCTATGTCATCCTCAAGGTTCTTTATTTTTGAAATACGGACACCTTGTGCCGGGGTAATTTCGTATAAGGTAACCGTGGGTCCGACTGTGGCGCTGATACTTGAGATTTCCACGCCAAAATTTCTGAGAACGGCTGTGATACGTTCTTTGTTGGCGGCTTGTTCTTTGTCGTCGATGGCCGTAGTCTGGTTATCGTATTTCTTAAGTAGGTCAAGCGTGGGATATTTATAGAATTCCAGGTCCAGTTTCGGGTCGTAGTCTTTTGTTTCCAGTGTTTGGCTGCTTGCTTTTTCTTCTTCCTCGCCCGCAGTGACGCTAAAGGTTCCGTCGGATGGCTTCTTCTTTTCGCGTCTCGGTTTGTTGGGGCCGGCAGAAACGGGATTGTCTTTTGTGTATGGCTCTAATTCCTCCGCAGGCTGTGTTTCGACTATGGGAAGTTGGTTGTCCAGGCCTGTTACTGCGGCATCCGTATTATCTTGTGGCTTGGTAAGACGGTTTTTGATGTTTTCGAAGCGATTTTTCACGCTGCCAACATAACCTTCGGGGTGCATGAGCTTGCGGATGACGGTGATGGTACGCTTGCTGAGGTATATGAGATATAGGATGGCCGTTATTATAATAAGGAATAGTAATCCGGGCGTGCCTATGAGCGATGTTACCTCTTTGCAAATGCTTATGCCGTGTTTACCACCGGGGTAAAAAGCCAGTGTGTCGCGGAAACGGTCGGTGAAAAAGGCCAGGGCGACGGACAGCCAAATCATAAGGAAGGCGGAGTTGAGCAAAACACGCCACAGATTGACTTTGTGGGTGCGCATGAGCCTCATGGCGACCATTATGAGAAAGAACGGAATGAAGAAAGCCGCGAAACCGAAACAGTTGTTCATGAAGAAATATGCTGTACGGGCTCCCAGTTTTCCTGCCTGGTTTGCAACGCTGACGGACTGCGTGGTGGTGGCTGCCGAAGTGGATGTATTGGCGAGTGACTCCAAGTAACTCTGGTCTTCGGGCGCTGTGGAAATGTACGAAACGAATGCCAGAGTCATGAAAACGGACACAAAGAACAGAATAATGCCTATAACGAACGACAAGGTCTCACCTGTCAGGAGTTCTTTCAGAGTCAGTCCGCTTTCTTTCTGAAGTTTCTGCAGTGTTTTATCTTTTTTCTTTTTCTTAGGCATGGCTTGATTTTTCTCAAAATGCAAATTTAGCGGTTTTTCTTGGCATAGCCGTGTTTCACGACGTTTTATTTTGCTAAAAAGTGCAGTTCTCTGCGCGGAAAACGGGATGTGTTGCACTACTGCTTGATTTGCGT
>CAMZHB010000190.1 GCA_947306605.1 uncultured Prevotellaceae bacterium
GGTGTCGCCCACCTGCTGGCTCTCTCGGGACTGCATCTCGGCATACTCGTCACCCTGCTGCTGTTGCTGCTCCGTCCTCTCTCCGCGTCCCGCGGAGGCCGTGTGGCCGCCCGCCTGCTCACGCTGCTTTTCATCTGGCTTTTCGCGCTGCTCACGGGATTCTCACTGCCTACCGTGCGCGCTGCCGCCATGTACAGCCTTTTTTGCCTTTTCTTCCTGCAGGGTCGCGACGGCAATGCATTGAACAGTCTGTTTGTTACGGCATTTTTGGTGTTGCTTGTAAGTCCTTTTCAGTTGTTGGATGTGGGTTTTCAGCTGTCGTTTTTGTCTGTGTTGTCGATTCTGTTGTTTTTGCCTTTGCGTCGTTGCTATGCGGGTCTGTGTTGGCCGCTTGTGATGTTGCTTGATGTGGTTGGTGTGTCGTGCGCGGCCCAGTTGGGCACGTTTCCGGTGGTGGCTTACCATTTTAGTACGTTCCCTGTTTATTTCCTTGTGGCGAACGTTGTGGCTGTGCCTTGTGCTTATGTTTTGCTCGGTGGTGCGTTGCTGTTTTTCGCGTGTGCTCCTTTTCCGGCTGTGCAGGCGTTGGTGGGCCGCGGGTTGTCGGTGGTGACGCACGGTATGAACGGTTGGCTTGACTGGGTGTCGGGCTTGCCGCATGCGGTGCTGCCCTGGTGTCCGACGTTGTGGCAGACGGGGGTTTGCTATGCGGTGATGCTTGGTGTCGTGTGGCACTGCCGGGGCCGCTCTTGGCGCACGGTGGCTGTGGTGATTGTTTTGTCGGGGGTGTTGGCAGTGTCGGTTGTTTTGGGCTGGTAGTGCGGAAGCGCCGCTTCAAATTTTTGAAGTGGGACTTCTGCGCGGCAAGACGCCGTTTGGGGATTTCGGTGTGTGTTTAGGGGATGCGGCGGTTTCAGGCGCGGGGCACGGGGGATGTGGCCGGTGTGGCGATGTGGCCGGATGTGTTGTCGCTGAGCACTTGGTTGACGACGTGGGTGACCATTTCTTTGAGTTCTGCGATGAAATCGGCCGGGGCGTAGGTGTGGTGTTCGATGTCGCGGAGCTTTTTCTCCCACTGCCCTGTGAGTTCGGCGCTTTTGAGGAGGTCGTTGCGGATGAGGTCGATGAGCTGGCATCCGGTTGGCGTGGGGAAGAGGGCTTTGCGGGTTTTCTGGATGTAGTGGCGCTTGAAGAGTGTTTCGATGATGGCCGCGCGTGTGGATGGCCGCCCTATGCCGTTTTCTTTGAGGGCTTCGCGCAGGGTTTCGTCGGTTACGTTTTTCCCGGCGGTTTCCATGGCGCGCAGCAGGGTGGCTTCGGTGTAAGGTTTCGGGGGTGTGGTCATCTTCTTCGTCAGCATGGGCTGGTGCGGGCCGCTTTCGCCTTTTTGGAAGTCGGGCAACAGGCGCTCTTCGTCGTTGTCTTTTTCGGCTTCGTCGGTGTCAGGTTCGGCGGGTCGCTGGTCGCGTGCGAAGACGTCGCGCCATCCTGGACTGACGATGTGTTTCCCGGTGACTTTGAAGGGGATGGTGTCGACTGTGGCCATGACGTTGGTGGTGGTGAAGCGGCAGTCGGGGTAGAAGACGGCGATGAAGCGGCGGGCCACGAGGTCGAAGACGCGCTGCTCGTTGTCGGTGAGGCCTGAAGGAGCTTGGCCGGTGGGTATGATGGCGTGGTGGTCGGTTACCTTTGAGGTGTCGAACACTTTTTTGCTTTTGAGTAATTTCCGACCGCGCAGGGGCTTGAGGAGGTCCTGATACATGGTCAGCCCGTTGAGGATGGGGCCGCACTTGGGGTAGATGTCTTCACTGAGGTAGGTGGTGTCGACGCGGGGGTAGGTGGTGACCTTTTTCTCGTAGAGGCTTTGGATGAGACTGAGGGTAAGATCTGCCGAGAAACCGAACTTGCGGTTGCATTCGACCTGCAACGAGGTCAGGTCGAAGAGGTGTGGCGGCGCTTCGCGGCCTTCTTTCGATGTCACGCCGGTAACTTCAAGGGGCTTGCCGGTGACTTTTTCCAAAGCGGCCTGACCTTCTTCCTCTTTCAGGTATTTGCCCTTGGTGGCTGTGAAGAGTGTGTCGCGGTAGCGCGTGGTGAGCACCCAGTAAGGCTCGGGCACGAAATTGTCAATCTCGCGTTGGCGCTTCACAATGAGAGCCAGCGTCGGTGTTTGCACGCGTCCTACAGAGAGAGGTGGGGCCTGTCGCTCGCGCCGTCCGTATTTGAGCGTATAGAGACGGGTGGCGTTCATTCCGAGCAGCCAGTCGCCAATGGCACGACAGAGTCCGGCTTCGTAGAGCGACTGGTAGTCAGACTGGGGTTTGAGGTTCTGGAATCCTTCGCGGATGCTCTCCTCGGTTAGTGATGAAATCCACAGGCGGTCGACGGGACACGTGGGCTTGGCCATCTGCATGACCCAACGCTGTATGAGTTCGCCTTCTTGTCCGGCATCGCCGCAGTTGACGATACGGTCGGCCTGCTTCATGAGGCCTTCTATGATATGAAATTGTTTTGCGACGCCTTTGTCCTGCTTTAGGCGGATGCCGAAAGGGCGCGGTACCATGGGCAGGGCGGCGAGGCTCCATGATTTCCATTGCGGTGTGTAGTCTTCGGGGTACTTGAGTTCACACAAATGACCGAAAGTCCACGTCACCTGATAGCCGTTGCCCTGCCAATAGCCGTCGTGGCGCTCTGTGGCACCGAGCACACGGGCAATGTCTTGGGCGACGCTGGGTTTTTCGGCTATGCAGACGGTCATGGGGGAGACGTGAGTTAAGAATTGGTCAGCGTGTATTGCATGGTGTGTTTGTCGAATTCGAGTCCGTGGCCTTTAAAGAAGAAATCGAGGCTGCCGTTTTGCGCCAGTTCTTTGGGTGTGCCTTGCGAGAGATGCCCTTCAGCGTCGAGAAGCCACAAGCGGTCTGCTGTTTGCAAAGCCAGTTCCAAGTCATGAATGGACAGGAGAATGGCTTTCCCTTGTTCGCGTGCCAGCCGGCGTAAAAGTGTCAGTATTTCGACTTTGCTTGGGAAATCAAGGAAAGCCACGGGTTCGTCGAGCAAGATGACGGGTGTCTGTTGGGCCAGAGCCTTGGCAATCATGAGCTTTTGCTGTTCGCCGTCGCTCAACGTAGCCAGCCGGCGCCGACGGAAGGCTGTCATGCCCACCATGTCGAGCGCTTCGTCCACTGCCTGCCGGTCGTCGGCCGTGAGTGTTCCCCAAAAGCCAGTGTAAGGCATGCGTCCCATGCTTACCAATTCTTCTGCCCGCAGGCTTGACGAGGGTAATTTGTCGGTCAGTACCACTCCGACGCGGCGGGCCAGTTTCTCGGCCGTGTAACTCTCGAGCGGTTGGCCGAACAGCTGCACTTCACCGTCCAATGCGGGTTGGAAACGTGCCATGGTGCGCAGTAAGGTCGACTTGCCCGCTCCGTTCGGCCCGAGGAGACACGTCAGTTCGCCCCCCGTCAGAGTTGCCTCCAGGTTGGCGGACAAAACGATGTCGCGACGTTGCAAACGGTAGCCCGTCTTCAAATCATGCAGTTGGAATGTCGTTTTACTTGATGAGTTCATAACACTTGCAAAGTTACTGAATAAAGTTGAGAATCGTGAACCGCAAATAGAGAATTGTTGGTTCACCCTTTTGCACGTTGGGCAATGATGACGCCTCCGAGGATGAGGGCCAAACCGGATGCCAGGGTAGGCGTCATGATTTCGTCCATGAAGAGGAACGAGAACAGGGTAGAGAATACGGGGTCG
>CAMZHB010000191.1 GCA_947306605.1 uncultured Prevotellaceae bacterium
GACCTTGAAATACTGGGTCCCGATGAAGGTGGAGAAAAAGAGGAAGAGGCTGATGTAGAACTGCCAGGGCGATTCGGAGGGGGCGCTGAAGTTTTCGCGCGTCATCAGCAGAATGGCGGCGGCGGCAATGAGACCGACCACCGTGGGGCGCAATACGGAAAACATGCTTTCCACCACGGCATTCTGACGGTATTTCCGAAAAGCTTTCACGACCAGCAGCATCAGCAGGAACGAGGGCAACACCACGGCCAGTGTGGCCAGAAAACTGCCCAGCATGCCCCACGCGGCGGAGTAGCCGGCATGGGTGACGGCGGCATATCCCACATAGGTGGCCGAGTTGATGCCGATGGGCCCGGGCGTGACTTGGCTCACGGCCACGATGTCGGTGAATTCGGCTCCCGTGAGCCAGGCATGTTCACTCACCACTTCGCCCTGGATGAGCGAGAGCATGGCGTAGCCGCCTCCGAAACCGAAGAGGCCTATCTTGAAAAAAGTGAGGAACAATTCGAGAAATATCATGGCTCTTGGGTGAGTTTACCATAGAAGAAACCGCCGGCGGCCACGAGGGCCACCACATAGACGGGCGACACGCCCAGCAGACAGATGGCCAGCACTGTGAAGACCGGCAGCCAGAGGTTGGTCAGCGTGATGCGGGCAGCGCGGGCCAAGCGGAAGCACGGTGCGGCAATGAGAGCCACCACGGCGGGACGGATGCCCTTGAAGATAGCCTCGACCACGCGGTTTTCGGCGAAGCGGGTGAAGAACATCGCGATGAGCAATATCATCAGGAAACTGGGCAGGATGGTACCCAGCGAAAAGGCCACGCTGCCGCGCAGACCACGCAGGCGGTGACCGATGTAAATGCTGAAATTGACGGCGAACACACCGGGCAACGATTGCGACACGGCCATGAGATCGAGGAAGTCCTCGCGGTTGAGCCACTGCTTGCGGTTCACCACCTCCTGCTCAATGAGCGGAATCATGGCGTAGCCGCCTCCCAAGGTGAAGCAGCCTATCTTGAAAAACGTTTTGAAACCTTCCCAGCAAATGCTCATACACCCGTTTTATGTTTTGGCCCTTATCTTGTCCACCATAAGGGCAATGGCCCCGTCGCCAGTCACGTTGCAGGCCGTGCCGAAACTGTCCATCGTAATATAGAGCGCAATCATGAGCGCCTGCATTTGCTCATTGAAACCCAGCATGGACGCCAACACGCCCAAGGCGGCCATGATGGCTCCGCCGGGCACACCGGGAGCCGCCACCATGATTACACCGAGCATCAGTATGAAACCGATGAACTGGCCGGTGGTGAAAGGTTGGGCGGTCATGAACATCAGGGCCACGGCACACGACACAATCTTCAGGCAACTGCCGGACAGATGAATGGTGGCACACAGGGGAATGGCAAAACCGGTCACTCCCTCGCTCACGCCATTCTTCAGCGTCTGGCGCACCGTCACAGGGATGGTGGCCGCCGAGCTTGACGTGCCCAAGGCTGTGAAATAGGCCGGCATCATATTATACAAAAGGCGGAGTGGATTGCGACGTGTCACCATACCCGCCACGCAGTACTGCAGAAGAAGCCAAACCACGTGCATCGCGAAGATGACGGCAATAACGGCCACGAACACGTTCAGCACGCGCCACGCCTGCCCAGTCTTCGTCATAGTGAGAAAGATGCCAAAAATGTATATGGGCAGCAGGGGGATGACAATCACCTCGATGGTGCGCACGATGATGCGTTTGAAGTCAATCGCAACCCCTTTCAAGACGCGAGCACCCAATGTTGCGATGCCCAAGCCTACCACAAAAGCCAACACCAGCGCCGACATCACGTCGAACAGGGGCAGGATGGCAATGGTAAAGAACGGTGCCACTTCGTTCGCAAGCTGCAACGAGGCGGCGTCTACGGTGGGCGGTATGAGGCTGGGGAACACCGCCGCGCCGGTCACATAAGACAGAAGACCGGCCACTATGGTGGAACCGTAGGCCATCAAGACCGTAAGAAACAGCAGACGGCCGGCACCGCGTCCTATGTCGGCTATGGCCGGAGTGACTAATCCAACGATAATGAGGGGGATGAGAAATTGCAAGAGGTTACCAAAAATGCCGTTGAACGTGGCAAACAGACGCACTGTCCATTCCGGCAGGACACCGCCCAGAGCGACGCCCAGCCCGATGGCCACAACTATCCACGCCAACAACGGCAGGCGGAGCAATTTCATGCGACAACGCTTATGTTCATACATTCATAGTCCCCGGAAGGTTCAGAGAACTATGAACATCGCGGGGCAAGGCCCCGTATTATTTCTTTTCTTCGCTTTCGGCCGGTTTTTCCTTGTCCTCAAAGTCGAACTTGCCGTCGCTGGCGTCCTTGAAACTTTTCACGCCTTTGCCCAAACCTTTCATGAATTCGGGAATCTTTTTGCCGCCAAAGAGCAGCAGCACGATGAGGGCAATAATGATGATTTCGCCCGTGCCGATGTTTCCTAAAAACAACATTGTCATACTATATTATTTTTTGTTATTCAAAAAGTCTTTCCACCATTTTAACCATAAAGGCAAGAAAAACAGGATTACGAGAAAAAACAATGCAATGATGACGAGTTCGCCCGCACCGATGTTGCCCAAAAACAATGGAACCATAACTTATACTTTTGAGATTTGGGACAAATTTACGAAGTTTCCGCCATATCGGTCCGCTTTCCGACAAAAAACTTTGCAAAGATTTCATGAAATCACAGAGAAGCCACTTCGAACGGCCGAAAAGGCGTTTCGGAAAAACTATCTCCCATTTCGTTTTTCCGAAAAACGGATATCGGAAAACTTTTTCGTAACTTCGCGCCGCAAACTGAGAAGCGCGTGAACTGGAAACGTTTTATGCAAGGCAACTGGCCCTACTACATTCTGGCGGTGAGCATCACGGCGGTGTGGGGCTCCACTTTCGCCGCCACCAAGATACTCATGAACGGCGGTCTGTCGCCCATGGGCATCTTTACCATCCGTTTCCTGTTGGCATGGCTGGTCATGCTCGCCCTGTTCCACCGGAGGCTGTGGGCGCAGTCGGTGTTCGACGAACTGAAGCTGGTGCTGGCCGGTGTGTTGGGCGGTTCACTCTACTACTGGTTGCAGAACACGGCGCTCCAGTTGTCGCAGACCACCAACGTGTCGTTCCTGCTGAGTTTCTGCCCGCTCATCACCATTCTGTTGGCCGTCGCCTTCTTCAAGGACCAGCGCATCACGTCGCGCCACCTCGTCGGCCTCGCCATTGCCATCGGCGGAACGGCGCTTGTCATCTTCAGCGGACAGACGGAACTCCACATCGCTCCTGCCGGCGACATCCTGGCCCTGCTGGCCGCCACCACGTGGGGCTTCTACACGCAACTCATCCGCCCCATGACACAGCGTTACGAGGGCACCTTCATGGCGCGCAAGGTTTTCTTCTATGGTATGCTGACTTCCTTGCCCATATTTTTCTCAGGACCATGGCAAAGTGACGTGCAGAAGTTTACTTTCAACATGGAAGTGACACTGAGCATCCTCTACCTCACGCTGCTCGCCTCCATCTTCTGCTATCTGGTCTTCAACGCCATCATACGCAAACTCGGACCTGTACGCTCGGCCTCGTTTCTCTACCTCGACCCCGTATTCTCCACCCTGTTCTCGTTCCTCTTCATGGACGAAATCATGACGCCCACCCTGGCATCTGGTCTGGCCCTCATCCTCAGTGGCGTCATC
>CAMZHB010000192.1 GCA_947306605.1 uncultured Prevotellaceae bacterium
TCCCGACTTCTACTACGGGCCCTTGGTGGAACGCACCGGCCAGCTCAACGTGTTCGACCTGATGCGCATGAGCAGCGGCGTACTGCTGCGCGTGCCCGACTCCGAGCAGCCCAGCCAACTGCGGCCACTGGTAAAACAGGAAAAAATGTTCGACGTATTCCGCACCCAACGCGAGTGGCAGGACATCATCGGACTGCACACCATAGGCGACCTGAACGACATCAACTCGAAAGGCTATGCCACCGACCTCATCAACGTGAGCGAAGCCCTGCAGGAAAAGAAAGTGTGCCACATCGCCGAAGAAATAGCCAACCGCCCGCAAGTGAAACTGGTGCTCATCGCCGGCCCGTCGTCGAGCGGCAAAACCACATTCTCACGCCGCCTCAGCGTACAGCTGGCAGCCTGCGGCATCTGGCCCATGCCCATCTCCATGGACGACTACTTCGTGGACCGCGAACTGACACCGCGCGACGAAAAAGGCGAATACGACTTCGAATCGGTCGACGCCCTCAACCTGCCGCTGCTCCAGCAACACCTCCAGGCCCTTTTCGACGGCGAGGAAGTGGAACTGCCACGCTACAACTTCCACACCGGCAAAAGCGAAAAGAGCGGACAACGCCTGAAAATCACGCGGCGCACCGTCATTGTCATGGAAGGCATCCACGCCCTGAACCCCAAACTGACCGAGAGCATCAGCGACCTGCTCAAGTACAAAGTTTACGTGTCGGCCCTGACAACCATCCTGCTTGACAATCACAACTACATCCCGACGACCGACAACCGTCTGCTGCGGCGCATCATACGTGACCACAAGTACCGTTCCTACTCAGCCTACGACACCATACACCGCTGGCCCAGCGTGCGCGCCGGCGAAAACAAATGGATATTCCCCTTCCAGGAAAACGCCGACGCCATGTTCAACTCGGCCCTGCTCTTCGAACTGGCCTGCCTGCGCGACCAGGCCCTGGCCCTACTCGAAATGGTGCCCGAAAACGTCACCGAACATGCCGAAGCCGTCCGCCTGCGCAAATTCCTGCACTACATCCGGCCCATCCAGATAGACCAGATCCCGCCCATGTCGCTCCTGCGCGAATTCCTGGGCGGAAGCATATTCCGCATATAATACTACTTCACTAAAACATCTCAAGACATGACCCACGGATTCATGAAAGTGGCCGCAGCCGTCCCCGCCGTCAAGGTGGCCAACTGCGAATTCAATTGCAACCACATAATAGACCTCGTCGCCAAAGCCGCAGAGGAAAACGTTGAAATCATCGTGTTCCCCGAGCTCTCCATAACCGGCTACACCTGCCAAGACCTCTTCGCACAACAACAACTGCTCGAAGAAGCCGAGATTTCACTGATGAAACTGGCTGACGCCACCCGCATGCACAACATCATCAGCATCGTCGGCCTCCCCGTCAGCCACCGAGGCGCCCTCTACAACTGTGCTGCCGTGCTCTTCAAGGGAAAAATACTTGGCATCGTCCCCAAAAGCTACCTACCCAACTACAAAGAGTTCTATGAGATGCGCTGGTTTACCTCCGGCCTCAATTTGCCCGACACCGCCATCGCTTACGCCGGACAGACCATTCCCTTCGGCCGACGCCAGTTGTTCCAAACCAGTTCGTGCACCTTCGGCGTGGAAATCTGCGAAGACGTGTGGGCGCCCCTGCCTCCCAGCAGCGAGATGGTGCTCGACGGTGCCGAAGTCATCTTTAACCTCAGCGCCGACAACGATGTCATCGGCAAGAACAAATACCTGCTGAGCCTGCTGACCCAGCAGAGCGCCCGGGGTCTGTGCGGCTATGTCTTCGCCAGCTCCGGCTATGGTGAAAGCACCGGTGACGTGGTCTTCGGCGGCAAAGCCTACATCCACGAGGACGGTCACCTTCTTGCCCAGGGCGAGCGCTACAGCATGGAGGAACAACTCGTCATCAGCGAAATCGACATGGAACGTCTGCGCAGCGAACGCCGTGTCAACACCACGTTCACGGCCAGCCTGTCCCGCAACCGCCGGTACAATGTGGTGGACAGCCTGGCCCTGTTCGGCCCCACCGACCTGCGCCTCACCCGTCCGCTTCACCCACATCCCTTCGTGCCCGAAGGTGATGAGCTTGACCGCCGTTGCGAGGAGATTCTCAACATCCAGACGATGGGACTTGCCAAGCGTCTGGAGCATACGCGGGTCGAAACGGCCGTGATAGGCATCAGCGGCGGGCTCGACTCCACACTGGCCCTGTTGGTCTGCGTGCGGGCTTTCGACCGTCTCGGCAAGAACCGCAAGGGCATCGTGGGCATCACCATGCCCGGCTTCGGCACGACCAACCGCACCTACACCAACGCCACGAACCTCATGAAGTTCCTCGGCGTGAGCATCCGCGAGATCAGCATCGCCGACGCCTGCATGCAGCATTTCAATGACCTGGGCATCGACCCCGACGTGCACGACGTGACCTACGAGAACAGCCAGGCCCGCGAACGCACGCAGATTCTCATGGACGCCGCCAACCAGATGAACGGCCTCGTCGTCGGCACCGGCGACCTCAGCGAGCTGGCCCTGGGCTGGGCCACCTACAACGGTGACCACATGTCCATGTACGGTGTCAATGCCGGTGTGCCCAAGACACTGGTGCGCCATCTCGTGGAATGGGTGGCCAACCATACGGAAGACGCCAACTGCCGCACCACCCTGCTCGACATCGCCGCCACCCCCATCAGCCCGGAACTGCTGCCAGCCGCCGGCAATGATATCACACAGCGCACCGAAGACCTCGTCGGACCCTACGAACTCCACGACTTCTTCCTTTACCACCTGCTGCGCTTCGGCTTCCCGCCGGCCAAGATATACTTCCTGGCCCGCCAGGCCTTCAGCAGGGAGCAGTACTCCGACGAAGACATCAAGCATTGGCTCAAGGTGTTCCACAGCCGCTTCTTCACCCAGCAGTTCAAGCGCAGTTGCCTGCCCGACGGCCCCAAAGTGGGCCGTTGCGCCCTCAGCCCTCGCGGCGACTGGCGCATGCCCAGCGACGCCGACGCCACCCTGTGGATTGAACAATGCGACACGCTCTAATCCGCCCGCCCATGCGTCACACCGTCCTCCTGCTATCGTTGCTCCTCATGTTCTCCGCCGGCGCCAAGACCAAGCCTGCGGGCAAGGTCCGCGTCTTTGCGCAGACCGAGATAAGGAATCAGGGCCAAATTGCACGGGGCGACAGCAGCGCTGTCACCGTCTACGCCTACAGCACCATGCCTTTCGCCAACGTCCAGGTATCCTCGAAAGTCCCCAAGGTGAAAGGATGCCACGTCAGACTACTGCCGCAGCGCAACTACCGGCAAAGCGTCACCTACATCGAGCGGAAGCCCTACTACACCGTGCCCTGCGCCCAATACATGGTGAGCCCGACGAAAAACGGCAACTACAAATTCCCGAAAATCAAGATCAACGCCGTCGTCATGGAGGAAAAGGAAGAAGACCGCAGCCGCCGCGACCCGTTCTTCGGACCGTTCAGCGACTTCTTCCGGCAACCCGAATACAACCACATCAAGCAAAGTTTCACCGCGCCGGCACAGCCTTTCCAGGTGGTCAATCCACCCCGGAAAAGCAGCGAACCACTGCGCCACGAAGGCAAAATGCTGATTTAAGAGAAACATACCCGAACAGAAGCGGCGTTTCAAAAATTTGAAACGCCGCTTCTGCGGCCCGAAGTCCCACTTCT
>CAMZHB010000193.1 GCA_947306605.1 uncultured Prevotellaceae bacterium
CAAACCCAAGACCTTCAGAACCGGAATCTGACGCTCTATTCAGCTAAGCTACGGAGCCCTTAAGCGGATGCAAAGGTAGTCATTTTAGATGAAAGAGGGAAATTGAAGCATAAAATAATTTGCAGTTCTGACAAATTAGTCCGCAGATTTCAGTACGGGAAGACTAATGTGGTATTTCACGGCCAACAAGCGCGACGTAAGTACCGTTATACCGCACAGGATCGCTGAAATCTTCATGTCAAGTCCGGCCATGTCGCACAGCCAGAATACTAAACCGCCCAGGACGCAGGCTATCGCGTAGATATCCTTTCTAAAAATCAAGGGAACTTCATTTATAAGCACGTCACGCAAAACGCCACCCGCTGCACCGGTCATTGTCCCCATGATAATGGCCACCCAATACGCGTAACCCATGCCCAAAGTCTTTTCAATTCCCGTTACGGTGAACAAAGCCAAGCCTATCGTGTCGAAAAGAAACCACGTGTTCTTTTGTCGGACCAACTGTTTCCTGAATACTACGACCCAAAGCAATGCTACGCCCGAAAGAATCAAACTTATCGGCTGCGTCATCCAAAATGGAGTGATGCCAAGCAGGACATCGCGCAAGGTACCTCCACCTATGGCCGTGGTTACTCCGACAACATATGCCCCGAACCAATCAAAGCGTTTTGCAGAAGCCAGACGGGTTCCCGAAATAGCGAATGCCATGGTTCCAATCAGGTCTAAGACATTATAAAAAGTAATTTCCATTGCTACATATTATTTATGAAACCACATTAATCGGTTTCCCTTTAATAAATGCATCGACATTCTTCACACAAACAGCCATTAAACGTTCACGGGCCTCGCGTGTAGCCCATGCTATATGCGGGGTAATGTATGCATTCTCCAAGTTTAACAACGGATTGTCGCTTTTAGGCGGTTCTTCATAAAGTACATCGGCACAGAATGCAGATATCGTGCCGTATTTAAGCGCTTCCGCCACGGCCGACTCGTCTATGAGCCCGCCTCGTGCCGTATTTATGAGAATTGAAGTCGGCTTCATTTGTGCCAAACGTTTGCGATTGACCATCCCAAATGTCTCTTGCGTTTGTGGACAATGAAGACTCACAACGTCAGCTCCGGCAAAAAGTTCATCAAGTGACTTTTTCTCGACACCATCCGGCAAATCTTCCTTTCTTTTTGAAGTATAGGCCCACACTTTCATGCCTAAAGAAATCGCTATAGAAGACACGGCACGTCCTATGTGGCCCAAACCAACGATTCCAATCACTTTTCCGGACAATTCTGTACAAGGTAGATTCAAATATGTGAAGTCCGGGCTTTCCGACCACATACCCTGTCTGTTCTGAGTGGCATATGCATCGACACGATTTGTGACATTCAACAAATGAGCAAAGACAGACTGCGCCACAGATGCCGTACTATAACTCGGAACATTGCTAACGATGACACCATGCTTGCATGCGGCCTGCATATCCACGACATTGTATCCGGTAGCCGAGACACAGATAAATTTAAGTCGGGGAAGTGAATCCAACAAATTCTCCGTAATTTTGATTTTATTGATTACCAATACATCTGCATCGGCACTCCGGGCGACCACCTCGTCTGTATTCGTACGCGGGTAGACTCTCAGATGGCCCAACTCCTTCATAGGTTCCCATGACAAGTCTCCAGGATTCATCGGGTGGCCATCCAGAACTGTAATGTTAAACATGCTTTATGCTATTCTAACGATTGGGGAAATAACGAAACTCTCTAACGCCAACCAACTGGTCATAGCGTCCGCCTTGTGGGCGATAGTAAACTAATATCGTGTATTTGTTTTCTGTTTCATAGTAGTTGCCTTCGACGGAATCGGTCATTCCCACCCCTTTTCCTTTGTCTGGCAAGAACAAATACTGATAATTATAATAACCTTGTTTGAGTAGCAAGGTCGCTTCATAAGCTTTGGCCGCTTCATTATAGACCATCTTACATTCAGGATAGAAACGGTCGTTTGTAGCTGCTCCGTTCACATAGATATCACCGTCATTTACTGGCTCACGCTCGAGAATGAAATGCACCAATACGTAATCGGCCTGAATATCTGAATTGGGAAAATCAGTGGTTCTGACATAGAAAGCACCGTTTTGGTCTTCGTCGTAAACATAATTGCGCCGGTTCTGGCCGGCATAGAGAGTAATATGATAATATGGGTCAAACCAACGGATATTATCGACATTGAGTGTCCCAACACGAAGGTTAGTCACTTCAAACTTGCGATATTCGTTACCGGCATCAAAGATTAGTGGCTTCGAATACTCCCATTGTATGTCGTTAGGCGTAATAAAATCGGCAGGAGGATTGATTGCCGCGTTATCCCATCGGTTATTCTGCATCACAACTGTTTTGATTTCGCGTCTGGGATCCGTTATTCTCAGACCAGACGGGTTTACGCGGAACTTTATCTGCTGATGGCTCTTGTTCCAGTCCATATCGGTCTTTGCAGTAGCCGTTGCCGAAACGCCCATTTTGTTATCGACGACACTGAAACAGAATACGCAGACATCGCCTCCCTCGTCGTCATCGAAAACTACGATCCGGTAATTGCCAGATTTGGTCACACCCACGCGACTATTGGGAAAAGAAAACGAATAGTGGGTATAGAGCACCGAGGTGTTGAGACTTTCCTGATAATCATCGATTGGCTGGTCGCTAGTTTCGCCACGCAAATAATCAGACGGGAACAGAGACGTCGTAGGTTCCCAATTGAAGTCACAATGTTCCACACGGTAACGGTAACGTCGGTATTCGTGTGTCAAATCGTCAAACGAAATGTTCAGCACATCGGACGAGCCCAGTTCCAGAAGCGGCGTACGGTTCCACTCGCCGTTTACAAGAATCTGCATCGTGCGTATTCCGTCATAATAAGCCTCGTTACGCTGGGCGAACCCCCATGTGGCGGAAAGCAAAAACAACAGTACTACTATTTTTTTCATGCTGCAAAAGTACAGAATTCCATTGAAAAGCCCTAATTTTGCCTTCACTTAAAATATCCTTGACAATGAAATTACGAATATTTTTCTTTTTTGCAGTCATATTGGCTTCCGTCGGCGGCAGCAGCCAGGTTCCCGGCCCCATGTACACTCCGGAAGATTCCATAAAGATTGAACAACTGTTGCAAAAGGCTTCACAGCAACCCAAAGACGTGAACATCGTGCTTTTCTTCGGCAAACAGTTTGTCGGACTCCCTTACGGAGCCGCCACATTGGAGAAGAGCGACACGGAAAGGCTTATTATCAATCTCAATCAGCTGGATTGCACCACGTTTGTTGAGACTGTCACAGCCCTTACCCTATGTCACCGTAACAAAAAGCACCGTTTCGCCGACTATTGCCAAGCTCTGAAAACCATTCGCTATCAAGGCGGCGTTTTAGACAAATATCCTTCGCGCAATCACTATTTTTCAACCTGGATAGAGAGCAATGAGCGCCTTGGAATCGTTACTGAAATCGGCCCTGCGGGACATTCGAAAATCTCTCCCTTTACTGCCGTTCAGCAACTCAACATTCACTTCATGACAAAGCATTCTGAGCTTTACCCGGCTTTGGTTAATCATCCCGAATTTCTGATTCCCATCGGAGAAGCTGAGAAATCGCTGACAGGAAAAAACATACGTTACATCCCGAAGCAAGCACTGGGAGGTCCGAAATACCTTTTG
>CAMZHB010000194.1 GCA_947306605.1 uncultured Prevotellaceae bacterium
CTACATAACCGTATTGACAACGATGCAAGAGATAATTGACTTATACATGAAGTGGGCGGACCAAGCGCCTGCACACATGGAAGCACTGCCTCAGGCAGGGAGTAATAGGCAATACTTTAGATTGTTTTCGCCCAATGGAGTTGAGCCGGTCACGGTTATCGGCGTGTATGGGACCTCTGTGGAAGAGAATGAGGCTTTCATTTACATGGCACGCCATTTTACCAAGCGACGGCTTCCGGTGCCACAAATACTGAAAGTTTCCAAAAACAAGCTATGCTACCTGCAAACCGATATGGGTGTTTCCTCCCTCTACGACGCCCTCGAGAAAGGGCGGAAAGCGGGAGGAAAGTATAATCTTCATGAAAAAGACCTCCTAAAAAAAACCATCCGTCTACTACCAGAGTTCCAAATCCGTGGAGCACGTGGATTTGATTTCTCACATTGTTATCCACAACCTGCATTTGACAAAACTAATGTCCTGTTTGATTTGAATTATTTCAAGTATTGTTTCCTAAAACCTTTGGAAATTGATTTCAATGAGTTGAAACTGGAGGCTACATTTCAATTATTGGCATCGGATTTGACGGTTGATTTTGGAGAATCGTTCATGTATCGTGATTTCCAAGCACGCAACGTGATATTGTCTGCAGATGGTTCCCCATCGTTCATTGACTTTCAGGGTGGACGCAGGGGCCCGCTTGAATACGATGTCGTCTCATTTTTGTGGCAAGCTTCAGCCCGCTATTCCTCACGCCTACGTCAAGAACTCATAGACGAATATATCGATTCACTCCGCCAATACACAGAATTTAGCGAGGCCTCTTTTCGGCAGAATCTCAAAAAATTCGTTCTTTTCCGCCTATTGCAGGTGCTGGGAGCTTATGGTTTCAGAGGTTATTTCGAAAAGAAGCCCTATTTCATCAACAGTATTCCGCCGGCAATTCAGAATTTGCGCGAAGCACTTCGTGATGGAGCGTGTCCATACCCGTATTTAAGAAATCTTCTCAAAAGAATCACGGAACTACCCCGCTTCAAACCACAACCAGCCGTTATCCGTCCTCGCAAAGACGGATATCGAACGACTGACTCTGCTCTTTTCAAACCAGATCCAGTAGATGGACCTGCCACATTCTCAAAATATGACGGTAAGGGACCACTGACAGTGCGCGTGTACAGTTTTAGTTTCCACAAAGGCATTCCTGAAGACAACAGCGGCAATGGTGGTGGCTACGTATTTGACTGCCGCAGTACACATAACCCCGGAAGATATGAACCGTACAAACAACTCACAGGATTAGACGAACCTGTTATCCGCTTTCTAGAGAATGACGGAGAGATTCTCGATTTTTTACACGATGTATTCCAACTAGCCGACCGACATGTTGAACGTTACTTGGAGCGTGGCTTTACTGATTTGATGTTTGCTTTCGGATGTACTGGCGGACAACACCGAAGTGTCTACAGTGCCGAACATCTGGCACTACATCTAAACAAAAAATACGGCATTCGCGTCTTTATAGAACACCGAGAGCAAGGTATCAAACACGAACTTGAATCTTTTGACCTCAAAAAAAGTTCTGATAAGACCACACCTGTGCTAGAGAATTCTTAACTTTGCAGTTTAGTAGAACAAATAAAAACTCAATATTCCTATGGATGAGAAATCTTCTTTCATGGTGTTTTCAGGCACTAAATCTCGCTATCTGACGGAAAAGATCTGTCAGAATCTCGGTTGTCCAATGGGCAATATACAAGTTACACACTTCAGTGACGGCGAATTTGTCGTTTCATATGAAGAAACAATCCGTGGCCGTGATGTCTTTTTAGTACAATCAACATTTCCAAACAGCGATAATCTTATGGAATTATTGTTGATGATTGACGCAGCTCGAAGAGCTTCCGCACGTAATATTATTGCAGTAATTCCATATTTCGGTTGGGCGAGACAAGACCGAAAAGACAAGCCAAGGGTCTCAATTGCCGCAAAACTTGTCGCCAATTTGTTGAGTGTAGCAGGCATTGACCGTCTAATAACAATGGATCTCCATGCCGACCAAGAACAAGGTTTTTTTGACGTTCCTGTAGACCATTTATACGCATCAAGTATTTTCTTGCCATACATAAAAAGTTTAAACTTACCGGAATTGTGTATCGCAACGCCCGACGTTGGTGGTTCCAAGCGTGCAAACACATATGCAAAATTTCTTGATTGCCCTCTTGTTCTGTGTAACAAGACTCGCGCAAAAGCTAACGAAGTTGCATCAATGCAAATCATTGGTGAAGTAAAAGGCAAGAACGTCATCATCGTCGATGACATGGTTGATACTGCTGGAAGCATTACTAAAGCTGCAGAAATAATGAAAAAAGAAGGAGCTCTCAGTGTGCGTGCGATTGCAACTCATTGTATTATGTCCGGCCCTGCATCTGACAGAGTCCAGTCAAGTTCTCTGGAGGAAATGGTCTTTACTGATTCTATTCCATATCCAGGTGGCAGCGACAAAGTCGTACAATTATCCTGTGCTCCATTAATTGCTGAAACCATACGCCGTGTTGAAACATGCGAGAGTATCAGTAGCCAATATATTATTTAATAATACTAAGATAGTCATTATTAATAATGGGAGCGGCTCATACTACAGTGCGCCGCTCTCATTAATATAAAAACACAAGTTTTACAAAACGAATTCAATTATCACGTTGGACAATCTTTCGGCTTTTTTGATTAAGTAAAAGTTTTATTCCAAAGGAAAATTGTAACTTCGCACAAAATAATAATAAGGTATAAGAATATGAATGGCGAATGGTTCGAGGCTAAAATCGAGTATGAAAAAGAGCAAGACAATGGCTTGGTAAAGAAAGTCTCTGAGAATTTTTTAGTAGATGCTCTAACGTATAGCGAAGCAGAAGGACGAATCATAAATGAACTGCGTTCATACATACGAGGTGTATTTGAAGTGGCAGATTTAAAAAAGGTACGATATGCAGAATTGATTGATTCCGATAATGAAAAGGATGACAGATGGTTCCGAGGCAAACTTATTATTGCAACACTAGATGAAAAGACCGCCAAAGAGAAAAAAAGTTCTGTACAAGTTCTTGTTAAAGCACACGATATTCGTTCTGCTATTATCAGAATTGAACAAGTATTAGGAAAAGAGATGATGGATTTTACCGTAGCTAGCGTAACCGAGACACCTATCATGGATGTCTACAAATTCAAAGCATGAGTATTGAAGAGCGTCTTGAATCCATAAAAAAGGACCTGCCATCTAATGTAACGTTGGTAGCAGTTTCAAAATTTCATTCCGAAGATGAAATTATAAAGGCTTATCATGTAGGTCAAAAACTTTTTGGTGAAAACTTGGTTCAAGAATTAAGACGTAAACATGAAAATTTACCAGCAGACATTGAATGGCATTTCATTGGGCATCTACAACGTAATAAGGTAAAATACATTGTGCCGTTCATCAGTCTCATTCATAGTGTTGACACTCCTGAGCTCCTCACAGAAATAAATCGACAAGGACAAAAATACGGCCGTCAAGTTCCTGTTCTATTACAACTTCATCTGGCAAAAGAAGAAACAAAATTTGGTTTTTCTCCCGAAGAATGTCGACAATTCATTGATGAAGGAAAATGGAAAGAACTTAAAAATATTCGTATCGACGGACTGATGACTATGGCCTCAAATGTAGAGGAC
>CAMZHB010000195.1 GCA_947306605.1 uncultured Prevotellaceae bacterium
GAAGTGATGTAACACCATCTTCTATGATAACCTTTTCAAGTTCGTTACATTTAAAAAATACTCCGGCATCATATTGTACATTCCTTCGAATATAAACTTCCGTCACTGATGTCTTCATTAATGCATGAGAACCAAAGTATTTAACGTTTTCCAAGTTAACAGTCTTAAGATTACCATTCACAATAGCGGCAAAACCTAAATACTCTACCGAAGGAGGCAAATATAACTCTTCGCTTGAAAAGGCTTGACATAAACCTCCATCATTAATTCTCTTCAACGTCTTTGGTAGCTTTACTGAAGTTATCGAAAATAAGTCTTGAAAACCTTCTTTGCTTATTTCGGTCACGGTATACCTCGCCCCATTAAAGACAACAGTATCAGGAATGATTAATTCACCCGTTGGACGTTTGTACTTTAACTCTGGTATATAGTTACCATAAAAATCATACGACACACCTACGGTATGTTCTTCTTCCGAAAGGATTTCATAACATAAACTGTCTACAATAAAGTCGCATTTCAATGTTCGGGAGAACGTTGAAATGGATAGTACAAGTAGTGCTATTAACAAAGATAACCTAATTAACCTATTCCATCTTTCCATAATATTTTCCTCCCTTATTCTTCAATATCCATTTCAAACGTACCGCCGCTCTCCACGCTGAAGCCGTTTTTAATCATGATTTCTTTATTGGCTTTTAGTTTCAAACTGCTGCCTTGACTGATTTCATCGTCTTTTTTGTTTTGTGCAGCAAAGATAACGATTGTTTTTTAAAAAAGCCACCCTACATTTAGTGTAATTGATACCCTAAATGTAGGGTATTTTCTCCTTTAACTGTTAACGTGGCGCGGATTTTAACATTCGGTTTTAACATTTCCGTGAATACAGGCGGCGTTTCGGCGCTCAGAAGTCCCGCTTCGGGCCGCAAAAACGGCATCTCAAAAGTTTGAAACGCCGCTTCTGATAGGAATTAATTTTTCATTACCGCTTCGTGATGCCTATGGTATTCTTAATTGTTCATTTTAAACCCCGTCAGGGGTCGCGATGTGCGTCGTTCAACGTCAGCCGAAGGCTGGTGGAACATCAGGCGCGCTGAGTCAATTTTTCATTCTTCATTGTTCATTGTTAATTGAATATTCGTAACTTTGCACAAAACAAACGTGAAGTTATGGCAAAAGACAAGACCATGTACGTGTGTGACCAGTGCGGTCAGGAGTCGTCGCAATGGATAGGCAAGTGCCCGGCTTGTGGCGCGTGGAATTCGTTCAAACAAATCCGTGTGGCCGCGCAGCCGGAGAAAGCTTCGGTGCTCCACCCTACCTCGGGGGCGGCAGCCAGCGTGAAGAAACTGCGCAGCATTGAAAGCCGGCGCGAACCGCGTATCAGCACTGGCGATGAGGAACTGAACCGCGTGCTGGGCGGCGGACTGGTGCCGGGGTCACTCGTGTTGCTCGGCGGAGAACCGGGCATAGGCAAATCGACTTTGCTCCTGCAAACGGTCATGAAAATGCCCGGACGCACGCTCTACGTGAGCGGTGAAGAGAGCGAGCACCAACTGAAAATGCGTGCCGACCGTCTGGCCAAGGGCTTCGGCGCCGAGCCGCCCGAGGAACTGCTGGTGCTGTGCGAGACGTCGCTCGAAAAAATATACGAACAGGTGAAACAAACGGCGCCCGACCTGCTGGTCATCGACTCTATCCAGACCATCGAGACCGAGAGCGGCGAGGCTGTTCCCGGCAGTCTGTCGCAGGTGAAGGCTTGTGCCGTGTCGCTGCTGCGCTTTGCCAAAGGCACGGGCATCCCGGTCATTCTCATCGGACACATCACGAAGGACGGCACGCTGGCCGGCCCGAAGGTGCTCGAGCACATCGTGGACACCGTACTGCAATTTGAAGGCGACCGGCAACACCTCTACCGCGTGTTGCGCGGACTGAAGAACCGTTTCGGAAGTACATCGGAACTGGGCATTTACGAAATGCTCGGCGGCGGACTGCGTGCCGTGGCCAATCCTTCGGAGCTGCTGCTGTCGCAGGACAACGAAGGCATGAGCGGCATCGCCGTGGCAGCGGCCATCGAAGGGGTACGGCCGTTCCTCATCGAGACACAGGCGCTGGTGAGCACGGCAGCCTATGGCACACCGCAACGCTCGGCCACGGGATTCGACTCACGACGGCTGAACATGTTGCTGGCCGTACTGGAAAGGCGCGTCGGCTTCAAGTTGGCCCAGAAGGACGTGTTCCTGAACATTGCCGGCGGACTGCGTGTCACCGACCCGGCCATCGACCTGAGTGTCATTGTGGCCGTGCTGTCGAGCAATGTGGACACGGGCATTGAAACCGGAGTGTGCCTGGCCGGGGAAGTGGGACTGAGCGGAGAAATACGTCCCGTGATGCGTATGGAACAGCGCGTGGCCGAAGCCCAACGCCTGGGATTCCGCCGTATCATCCTGCCCGAAGCCAGCTTGAAACAAATTGACCCGAAAAGACTGAAGATAGAACTGGTGCCTGTGCGCAAGGTGGAAGATGCCTTGAGACAACTGTTCGGATAAGCGTACCACGCCTTAACTATGATAAAGGAACTGACCCTACGCGTAACGCCTCAGACCGCAGCCACCGCGGCCCTGCTACGACAGGCGGTGGCCGACGAGACCGGTGTGGCGCCCAAACGATATAATGCCCTGCGAATCGTGCGGCGCAGCATCGACGCCCGTCAACGCAACATCTACGTGAATCTGACCGTTCGCGTTTACATAGACGAAGAGGCGCCCGCCCTGGAATACCGGCCCATAGACTATCCCGACGTGAACGGACGGCCGCAGGTAATCGTGGTGGGAGCCGGACCCGGAGGGTTGTTTGCCGCCCTGCGACTGATTGAACTGGGTCTGCGGCCTGTCGTCCTGGAACGCGGCAAGGACGTGCACGAACGGCGCAAGGACATAGCGCTCATTTCGCGGGAACACCGCATCGACGGTGAAAGCAACTATGCCTTCGGCGAAGGTGGAGCCGGCGCCTATTCCGACGGTAAACTCTACACCCGAAGCACCAAGAGGGGAAATGTGGACAAAATATTGAACGTGTTCTGCCAGCACGGAGCCGACACGTCCATTTTGGCCGATGCCCATCCGCACATCGGCACCGACCGTCTGCCCGGCGTCATCGAGGGCATTCGGGAAACGATTCGCAAGAGCGGCGGCGAGGTGATTTTCCAAAAACGGGTGGACCATTTGCTCATAGACAACAGCCGCAAAGTCTGCGGCGTGGGGTGTAATGACGGAACCGAATATCAGGGCCCCGTCATTCTGGCCACAGGACACTCGGCCCGCGACGTCTATCGCTTCCTTTACCGGCAGGACGTGACATTGGAGATGAAAGGGCTGGCCATAGGCGTCCGTGTGGAGCATCCGTCGAAGCTGATAGACCAAATCATGTATCACCGTAGCGAAGGACGAGGCGAGTATCTGCCTTCCGCCGAATACCGCATGGCCGCACAAGTGGAGGGACGCGGTGTCTATAGTTTCTGCATGTGCACCGGAGGTTTTGTCATTCCCGCCGCATCGGGTGAACAACAACTAGTTGTGAACGGCATGAGTCCGTCGGGACGCAACTCGCAGTGGAGCAATTCGGGAATGGTGGTGGAAACCCGCCCAGAAGACCTGAACGACGCATCACTCGCTTCCGTCCTTAAAGAAGCCATGGG
>CAMZHB010000196.1 GCA_947306605.1 uncultured Prevotellaceae bacterium
GGGCGTCGCGAACATAGAGCGGGTAGATGGGGCCCATGTTGTTGGTTACGTAGAACACGTTGCCGCTGCTACCATAGGTATCGCTGTAGGACGGGGTCTGTGAAATGTTCTGCGTGAAGCCCATGTTGGTGTTCAGTTTCAACCATTTCTTGGCCTGGTAGTCGATGTTGGTGAGGGCGGTGTAGCGCTCGTAGCGGCTGTTGGCCACGGCGCCGCCGTCACGCAGGTAACCTACGCTGGCGTAGTAGTTCATGCGCTCGTTGCTGCCGGTTACGGAAGCGTTGTACTCCTGACGGAATGAGTTGTGGAACGTTTCGTCGTACCAGTCGTCGGGCTTATAGTAATAGGTACCGTCGCTGTAGCCGAGCTTGGCGTGCGGGTTGAGCTTGAAGTTCGTACCGATGAGGCGTTCGCCTTCGGGCACGGTGTAAACCAGGTAGCCCAAGCCGCCGTTGGTCTGGTCGAGCAGGTACTTGTCGGCATAGGCGTAAGCCTCGGCTGCGGTGGAGCCATGATAGTACTTGCTGTTGTAGAGAGCCTTGTAGTGGGTTTCGTAGTACTCGGCCGGGTCTGTAATCACGTCGTACTGCGGAATCAGGCGGGAGTTGGAACCCCAGCGGGCGTCGAAGTTAATCGTGGCAGGGGCGCCTTGCTTGGCCTTCTTGGTGGTCACGATAACGACACCGTTGGCGGCGCGTGCACCGTAGAGGGCGTTGGAGGCTGCGTCCTTCTGGATGGAGATGGAGGCGATGTCCTGCGGGTTAAGGTTGGTGATGCTCATGGAGGTGGGCACACCGTCGATTACATAGAGCGGTTCGTTGCTGGCGCTCATGGAGCCGAAACCACGGATGCGGATGGTCGGGGCGCTGCCCGGGCCACCGGTCGAGGTGGTCTGCACACCGGCAACTTTACCGGAGACGGAGCTCATGGCGCTGGCCGACACGTGGTTGGTGATGTCTTCTGTCTTCACCTCGGCGGCCGAACCGGTAAATGCCGACTTCTTCACCGTACCGTAGGCCGTTACGATGGCTTCGTCGAGCATCTGCTCGTTCGGGCTTAGTTTAACGTTTACTGTGGAAGCTACAGGCACTTTCTGGGTCTTCATGCCGATGAAAGTCACTGTCAGTTCCTTGTGTTGCTGCGGCACGTTCAGTTGGAACATACCGCGAGCGTCAGTCACTGTGCCGACGGAAGTGCCGTTCACGAAGACGCGGGCACCTTGAATCGGCTTGCCGTCAACCGCGTCGGTAACCGTACCGGTCACATGGCGGGTCTGGGCCATCACGCTACCTGCCATCATGAGCAGGCACGTCAAAAACAACATAAATCTTTTCATTTCTCGCTTATTGAATTTATATGTTTAAATTTGTTTTCCCTGTTGTTATGCCCGATTTTCAAACTGCCTTTCCCGTTGCAACGGTTTCTCTTCCTTTATTATATAGGGCTTGTCTTCATTCGGACAATTGGAAATTTATGCGCCTTTTATGGCACTATAGGTTGCAAAAGTACACAAAATTTTTCAAGAAAAGTACCTTTTGGCACATTTTTTCGGCAAAAAGTCCGATTTTTAAGAAAAATACCACGTCGGAACGAGAAAATGCAACCAAAATGGCCGTCATTTTAATCAAACGGAAGGGGTCGGGCGACGCAATGCCGTTTTCAGGAATCTGAAGTGGGACTTCAACCATCAGAAGCGGCGCCTCGAAAATTCGAGACGCCGCCTTTGTTTCCCTATAGCCACTCCGGCAACTATAGTATCTGTAATTCTATTTCATTGCTTTGATAACCGCCACGATGTCGGCCGAGTCGATGATGCCGTCGCGGTTGACGTCGGCCTTCATGTCACCGTCGGGCATTTCCTTGATGACGGCCACGATGTCGGCCGAATCTACCGTGTTGTCGCGGTTGACGTCGGCGGCGGCGTAGAACATATACTCGTAATCGTCAAGGTCGCCCACCAGCGTGCCGAACTCGGCCCATTTCGAATTCTGGTAATCGGCGAGAGCGGAGGCATAAACGTGGATGACGGGTTTGCTCGAGAAGAGGTAAGCCGCGATGTTCGGCGGCGTGAGGGCCCGCACGAAGGCTTCCTTAACCGGCGAGCTGTAGAACACGCCTTGGTTCAGGGTCTTCACCTTGGGACCGAGGACAACCTTGGTCAGGCTTTCGCAGTAGGCGAAGGCGTCGCCGCCGATGGACGTCACACCGGCGGGAACGACAATTTCCTTCAGGCCGGAATTGGCGAAGGCTCTTTCCTCTATTCTGGTAATGCCCGACGGCAATTTGACGGAGATGAGTTGTTTGAAACCTTGGAAGGCTGCGGTGCCTATCACGTCTTTCGACGTTGTGTGAGTTCCGTCGTAAGCACTGCCGCCGGCCAAGATTCTGGTCTCGGAAATGTCGAGCGACGCCAGGTTTCCATCGGAGATGAGGCCACGCAGGTATTTCACGTCCGTGCTGTTGAGATAGCCGCTGACGATGGCTTTGATGACCTGCTGCGACAGGGTGTCGGACAAAACGCCGCCTCTTCTGGTCTTGACGGTTTCGGTGCCGCTGCCGACACAGGTCGTTTCGTGCAGCGAGCCGTCCACGTCGACGGAATAGATGGTGTAGTCGTCACCGACGATTGTGGGGAGACAGAAGTTCTTCGCATTGGAGGCATAGAGCATCTTGCCTTCACTGTTGCGCACCATGAAGCCTATGCCGCCCGTTCCCAGCATGGCAAAGAGTGAGTCGGACTGCAGGTAGGTGTAGTTCGAAGGCTCCGAACCGCCGGGCAGGTATTCGGTGAACTGTCCCAGGTCGCCGCACTGGCCCACCTTGTCAGAGTCGCGGCGCTTGTTGCCGGCCGTGGTCAGGAAGTCCGTCGTCAGCACATAGTCCACGCGGTCTTCAATGAAAAGAATTTGGCGGTTTTTCTTGGGATACTTGGATATTTCATCCAAAGTTATATCGATGTCGGACTGATTGACCGTCATGGAACGCGTGCCGTAGTCATCTATCGTCAGGCGGCAGGGCTCGAAGAAGCCCCAGGCATCGAAGAATTCGGTCAAGTCTTCCTGAGCCACCTCACAAACCTTCCGGACGAACTTCAGTCCGCTGTTGTTCGTATTGTTCCACAGTTCCAGAGGATCGTCGCGCAAGGCCTTGAAGAGTTCCGGGTAGAACGACGTGTTCATCTGAGCCTGATGATAGTACAGGTAGAGCTGATAGAACATTCTCAACTGGGTGTCCACGCTTCTCACGTAATAGGGCACGTGGTTGGCATAGTCATTCATCGTGGTCAGCATCGGCGAGCCCGAGGACGTGACGAGACCGTCGTAGAAGCGGACCACATTGGCGAACAGGTTGTTGGAAACTTCCGTTCCGCCTTCGAGTTTAATGGCTCCTTGGTTATTGTGTCCGCATTCGTGGTTGGCACACCAGTCGTCCAATTCATAACGGCTGACGTCGAAAGAATTGCGGATACACTCGACGGAGTTGTAACACGTACGGTAGGAGGAAGAGTTGGCGTATCCGGCCGATGAGGAATTACCCTCGATGGCAAAGTTGGGATTGTTGTAATAAATGGGGAAATACGACTCGCCGCCGGTCAGGTTGAAAGGCGCGCTGGCGCGCTTGCCCGTAGCTACTGACTCGCAGAGTCCCATGAGTTCTTTGTGCCAT
>CAMZHB010000197.1 GCA_947306605.1 uncultured Prevotellaceae bacterium
GGCGTAACCCATTTTGCCGCTCGAGTAGTTGCCGATGAAGCGGACTGGGTCGATGCGCTCATAGGTTGGGCCGGCAGTGATAAGCACCGTCTTGCCTCGCAACGAACGGCGGTCGGTGAGTACCATTTCCACCACTTTCAGAATCTTTTCAGGTTCTTCCATGCGTCCTTTGCCTACCAGTTGACTGGCCAGTTCGCCTTCGGCCGGCTCTACGATGACGTTGCCGTAGGAGCGCAGTGTCTGCAAGTTGCTTTGGGTGGACGGATGGGCATACATGTCGAGGTCCATGGCTGGAGCCACGATGACGGGCGCTTTCATGGACAAATAAGTCGTGATGAGCATATTGTCGGCGATGCCGTTGGCCATCTTGCCGATAGTTGAAGCGGTGGCAGGAGCAATAACCATGGCATCGGCCCACAATCCCAAGTCCACATGACTATTCCATGAGCCGTCACGTTGTGAGAAAAACTCGCTTATGACGGGTTTATGGGTCAATGCCGACAGTGTAATAGGCGTAATGAATTCCTTGCCGGCCGGTGTGATGACTACTTGTACCTCGGCACCTTCTTTGATAGGCATACGAATTATCAGACAGGCTTTATAGGCTGCGATGCTTCCGGTAATGCCCACTACGATGTGTTTGCCATTCAGTTCCACTGTGTATTCAGTTTATATGATTATTGTCTAATGATAACTAATACAACTTCTTCGTCTTTTCCTGCAGACGGATTCGTGTCAGTACGTTCTTTGTCTCCTGCGTGAAGTCTCCTTGCATAATCCAACTGAAGTAGCCGGGGTCGCGGTGAAGCACATCGGTGACCGGCTGACCCTTATATTTGCCAAAGTTGAAGACAATTTCGTCCTTGTCGTTGTAGACCATGCTTCCTGCCAAGTCCACGTTGCGGTTGAGGCGTGAAAACTCGGCCAACTGGTCCACATCGTTCTCCAACGTATCGGCGTAACGGTCCAGTTGCGACTGTAGAACCTCGTAGGTTGCCGTTGTGTCGGCCAGAGCCGAATGGGCGTTTTCCAGGTCCTTGTCGCAATAGAACTTATAGGCGGCGATAAGACTTCGCTGCTCCATGCGATGGAAGATGTTCTGCACATCAATGCAGCGGACGTCCCTTATGTCTAGGTCCAAACCGGCGCGTGCCATTTCCTCAATGAGCATGGGGATGTCGAAGCGGTTGGAGTTGAATCCGGCCAGGTCGCATCCCTTGAAAATCTGGAACAATTCGTGTGCCACCTCTTGAAACGTGGGGCAGTCTTTCACATCGTCGTTGGTGATGCCGTGCACACGGGTACTCTCTTCCGGAATGGGTCGCCCGGGATTGATGCGCTGCGTGCGGCTTTCCTCGTGTCCGTCGGGCCACACCTTGATATAGGCAATCTCCACGATGCGGTCGTGAATGACATTGACACCGGTCGTTTCGAGGTCAAAGACGATGAGCGGTTTGTTCAATTTCAGTTTCATGCCTCTATATACATCTGTGCCCGCGTGGAGCGGGCCAGAAAAGGTATTTTTTGGGAATAATCAATTGTTGATGAGTAACGGCATGAGCAGCATCAGCAGGTCGGTGCCCTCGTCCTGTTCCGAAGGTAGAATAAGCCCAGCTTTGCTGGGATCCGACAGCTTCAGCGTCATTTCCTGGCTCTGCAGGTTGCCGATGAGTTCGAGCAGGTCGCTGCCCTTGAATCCCATCTTGAGCGGTTTGCCTTCGTACTGGCACACCAACTGTTCCTCGGCGCTTTGGGCGTAGTTGATATCCTCCGTGGTAAGCGTTACCTTGTTAGGTTCGAAGAGGAACTTGATGAGTGTCGTGGTTTTGTCCGACACCACCATAACGCGGCGCATGGCGCTCATCAGCGAGGAGCGGTCGAGTACGGCCACGTTGGCATTGTTTTGCGGAATGACGCCTTTATAGTTGGGATAGGGGTCTTCGATGAGACGGCAGCTGATGGTGTAGAGTGCTGTTTCCACTACGGCGTTGCTGTTGCCATAGGCGCGCAGTGTCATTTCGCCGGCTTCCTTGTCAAGGATATACTTTAAGATAGAGGCAGGCTTCTGTGGCATGGTGAAGCGGATGGTCACGCCGGCGGTATCCACCTTAATCAAGTAGCGCACCAGTTTGTGTCCGTCGCTGGCCACGAGTGACACGTCTTCCGGTGTAATGTCGAAGTGTACGCCGTTCATCACCTTGCGAGCCTCGTTGTTGGCCGTGGCGATGATGGTCTTTGCCAGACCTTTGCTGAACGTGCTCACATCGACCTTCACCTCCTGGCTCTCGCCTTCGGCGGGGCGTGGCAGGGGATACTCGTCGCCCGGCTCGGCCTGCACGGTGAAGTGACCGTTCTGGTAGTTCAGGTCAAGTTGCAGTGTGTTCGGGTTGAAATCAAGCGTCAGCGGCTGTTCGGGTATTTCTTTCAGTATGTCCATCAACTTTTTGGCGTCGATGGCGAACTTGCAATCTTGGCTTGACTCCACCAGCTCGAGGACGGTCTTCATGACGGTCTCACCGTCGCTGGCTGTTACTTCTAACTGATTCTCCTTGATGTCGAACAGAAAGCACGAAAGAATCGTTATTGCGTTCTTCGACAAAATCACGCGCTCCACATTCTGCAGGCGGCCATAAAGCAATGTGCTTGAAACTACGTATCTCATACAATTAAATCTTGATTCTTTTAGAAAGTTCGTATATAGGTTACAAAGATACTAATTTTAGACGGGAAACACCAAGTTTTATTGTTTCAATTTAGTTAAAATGTTTCAACCCTTTTTTCTTGTCACGAAAATGCTCAATTCACCGTTTCCTGGCGTTGCGTATGGTTTCCAATCGGAAGGCGCCCGGCCATGCCACCAGCCAGTCGTTGATACGGTTGTTCCGGGCAATGGCGGGAGTGCTCTCGCCCTTGTTCCTAAAGCCCCAGTTAGACTCGAAATAGGCTTCGTTCTGAGAACCGGCGGGACGAAGGTAACCATTCATCACCAGGTTGCCGTCAGAAATCAGTTGGCAACAATTCTTCCAAACGGCCTCGGCCTTCTCCTTCCATTGTTTTTGGCCGGAAAACCGGGCCAATTCCCGCCACTGCGATACCCACAGACAGGCATAGTAGTCAAGATGGTGGTGCTGTACGGAAACGCTTGTTGCGCCGAACGTGTGGTAGCCTTTACGGCTGATCTGGTCGTCGGAGGGATAGATTCCGTCGTAGTGCCAGAGCCAGGTGGACAGGTAATAGGACGTATGGATGGCGTCCTGAAGGTATTCTTTGCGGTGTGTGATCTGATAGAGCATGAGTGATGAACGCAGGATGGGGTAGGACGATTCCTTGTCGATGCACCACGTGTCGAGGGCACCGGCCGTAGTGTAACCGTTCTTGCGGAGTCCCTCTATGTAGTAGTTGTAGGCGCGTTCGGCGGATTTGAGATATTTGGGGTCCTTGCTTGTCTTGAATGCCTCCAACAGGGGTGGTATCAGGAAGGCACCCACTGTTCCCTCGCGGAAAATGCATTTGCCGTCATACGTCCATCCGCGTCCGAAGCAGCCGTTCTCCTGCTGGTCGCCAATCACGAAGTCACAGATGTCGTAAGCCAGCCGACGGTATTGGGGGCGGTCCGCACCGCATGCTTTGGCCAATTCGTAA
>CAMZHB010000198.1 GCA_947306605.1 uncultured Prevotellaceae bacterium
GTCAGCCAAAAGTTTCCCCTTTTCTCCTATGTACTCGTAACGTATCATAACGCTTTCATTATTGTAATCGGATTATTGTTATCCACTGTGATAGTATAAATGTGCTTGCTACTCATGCCGATTTCTGCAACACCTTCGTCAAACAGGCGTCGACTTGACTCGCTGACAGAATTGAACACGATACATCCCCCGGGATTCAGCACCGTATGAATACGGGCCAACATTTCCTTTAGTTTTCCTCCATGACCACCTATGAAAACAGCATCAGGACGTTCATACCGCGAGAGGTCCATATCGAGAAAATCACCTGTCACCATCTCTATTCCAGGTGCGCCGAAATGACATGCATTCTGTTCCATCAAATCACGACCTTCGGAACGACATTCGAAGGCTCTGACATGGACTTGCGGAAAACGCAGACGGGCCTCAATACTGATGCTTCCCGTACAGGAACCAATGTCCCAAAACGTTTTGTATTTGTTCAAACACAATGCCGTCAATGTACATAGACGTATAGGCATTTTTGTTATCATTTTTTCCCGTCCATCCAACAATACAAATTCTTTATCCGGCAAACCCCAGAAGCCATCACGGGCTCGTGTCTGTTCCGCTAATACACAATTAGGATAGTCAACTGACATGCCTTCACGGAACTCCCTCACTCGTTCTTTCATTGGATTCCCCATATGTTCGCCGACAAACAGCCGGTAGTTTGAGTAACCGTAAGCTTTCATCCTTTCCCAGATTGCTTGAGGTGTTTTTGTCCGGTCCGTCAGGCAACCTATAAGGCGTTCTCCACGAATAAGAGATTCATCAAATGCATCCCACGCCCGACCGGTCAGCGATACGGCACGCATATCTTGGTATGGCTTGTTCAGACGATGGGCAAGCATTTGCAAAGAATTGAACGTAGGGAAAACATTCACTTGACTACCTGGAAATTCACGCATCACGGTAGCAGCAAAGCCGAAGAAGAGAGGGTCTCCGGAGGCAAATACAACTACATGATTGTGGCTTGCATAACGCTCAAACACATCTTTCAGAGGTACAGATATGTCTATCCACTGCGCATCTGCCGGCAACAGCGGAGCAACTATCGTGTGATGACGCTGACCTCCCGAAAACACTTTCGCTTGGGAGACAATGGCCTTCACTTCGCCAGAGAACGAAGGATGCGGATTGTCTGTGAGCCCAACAATGTCAAACTTCATTTTTTCTATGTCCCTTTTCGCTTTTTCCATGTCCGTTATACGTCCCTGCCAGGTTTGAGTTGTTCAGCATCATCATATGTAAGCACACTGTTAACCAGCGTTGCGGCCAAATTACTGCCACCTTTGCGACCCTGAATGATTATCTTGGGTACCGTCGAAAACGTCTTGACAGCGTGTTTGCTTTCTTCCACATGAACAAAACCGACCGGAGCCGCAATAATACCGGCAGGCAGGCAACGCTTGTGGCGCATTTGTTCGCATAGTTCAAGAAGTGCTGTGGGTGCATTGCCTATAGCATACAGTGCAGTGGGATACGCTTCGGCGGCTAACCGAATGGCAGCCTGAGCCCGCGTAATTTGTAACTCCCGTGACATGGAAACGGCACGCGCATCATTGATATAACAAACCACATCTATGCCCAAACGTTCCAAAGCACCTTTACGAATGCCACTCGCAACCATGGTGACATCGGTCACAATGGTCTTGACTTCACCTCTCCGCACTTTATCGTATAGCACACCCGTGGCATCACTGTCCATCCAAAGCAAACGCTCCATTTCAAAGTCTGCCGTCGTGTGAATGGCATGCAACAATGGCCAAAGACGCCACAAAGGCATCTCAGTATGGTGTAATTCGCTTCGTATTGTCTGGAATGAACGTATCATGATGCTTTGCCCCACAGATTTGTCCGACTCAGCGCCACGATAATAGCCTCTCGGGGTAATAAACTTGCTCTCATCCACATAAGACTGGCTGTTGCCTATGATTACCACGGTAAACATATCTACTTCTTCCGGATTGAAAGCCTCCAATGTCGTCACACAAACGGCTTGGTCTGCCCTGCCCGCTTGTTTCACATAACCTACCACCGTATCAGCACAACGTGACTCCATAAAAATTTCACGTAAACGGTACAACTGCCAATAGCGTTCACCCGAACGAGGATTATAGACCGCCGTAACAAAGTCTGCCGCCGCAGCAGCACGTATTCGCCGCTCTATTAATGCCCAAGGGGTCATCAAATCACTTAAAGAAATCACACAGAAATCATGCCCCATCGGAGCACCGAGGAGTGACGCGGCCTTTTGAAAAGCACTGATACCCGGCAACACCGTTATCTCGGTTTGGGAATTGCGCTCTTTCCGCATTTCATAGATAAGAGACGCCATACCATAAATACCGGCATCGCCACTCGAAATCACACACACCGACATTTGCTTTTCTGCATAACCGAAAGCCAACGTGGCACGTTCACGCTCCCGCTTCATACCGGTGTCAATACATTGGGCTTCTGCTTTAAGATAAGGTTTGACGAATTGAAAATAGTATTTGTAGCCAATAACTACATCGCTCGTCCGCAGAGCATCAATAACAGCAGGTGTCATATCCTCCTTTGAACCGGGACCAATACCGACAACAACAATACTCATGGTTAATAATCCGAATAAAACTAACTTAATACTTTAATCTTAGACTTACAATAAACGAACGACCGGGATTGACCGTAGAAAAATTAGAATTCCATGGCGACGTATCACGTTGGTTCAGTATATTTTCGACACCCAAGCCTGGTTCAAGAACAAAGTGCTCAAATGAAAAGGTATGACGGGTTGTCAAATCCCATTGGCTATAACCGTCTGCATAACCGTATGTGCTACTGAAACGACGGCCTTGCATATGGCCATTAAGGCTGATGTTGAGGTGATAATTCTTCCATCCGTAATCCCATGAGGCGAACACATTATATACATTGCGGATACTTTTGTCTACTGGCGATTCCGTAACTACATATTGCTGGGTTTTCTTATCCAGAGTCTGCGTCTTGGATTTGCTGTCGGTATAGGAATAAGAGCCTCCCACCACCACACCGCAAGGCAGGAGTATTTTTAGCGAGACATTTAGCCCGCACAATGAGGCATGGTCTATATTGTCACGCTGGCGAATAGTTGTCCATCCCTCCGAGTACAAAGAAGAAAGATAAGCATCTTCGTCTATTTCAGTTTGTGAGAGTGTACGGTAATTAATCATGTGACGCAGTTTGTTGACAAACCCACTCACTGAAGCGCTAATCCAACGGTTGCTGTATTCCAAATTAACATTGTAGAAATTATTCTTCTCAGGTTTCAGTGTTTTATTGTGCAACGTATAACGTGCTACCGTTTTGGCCTGGTCTGTGGCATACAGTTGTGAAAGTGACGGAGTGCGGTAGCCGCTTGCATAACTCGTTCGCATACGAAAGTTGCCGATATGACAGAACAGTCCCACATTAGGTGTGAATTCGGCTCCGAAATGTTCATTTTGAGTATAGCGAAGCCCTGCTATGCCTTCCAGATTTCCATTTATTTTAAATTCATCCTGAGCAAAAACATTATACGTATTCGTTGTCTC
>CAMZHB010000199.1 GCA_947306605.1 uncultured Prevotellaceae bacterium
CTCGTGATGTAAACGGTGGTCTCATTGTGATTCCACGCCGATTTATAAAGATAGAACACGTCTTTCTTGGTCTTGCGGTCGCGTGTCACCAGACCTTTGTCGTTGATGTATTTGCGGGCTTCCACCTCCTTGAAGTTCACGCCATCGTCGGAGTCAATATAACCTTCGCGGCGGGCAGCAACGGGAAAGTCAAAGAACAGCCACAACGAAGTGAAATTGAGGAAAGGCATGTCGACAATCTGTTGCCAGTGGCTCTCGTGCATGAAGTTGCCGTACTCTTCGAAGTGTTTGGCGTTGTCCTTGCGCAGATAGGCCTGATCAGTCGACGAGGAGTGGCAGAAAGGATTGATGCCCGCGCCGTACTCCGCCACATTGGTCACGCCCATACGGTCGTGGATGGAGCGCATCTGACGCCCGAACTCCTCGGTCTTGCCCACGTTGTGATACCAGCCGTTGTAGAGGTTCTCGGAGTGATAGTCGGTGTGGAGCTGCGCATAGCCTTCACGGTAGAACTGGCTGTCGTCGGTCAAGCCAATTCTGCGGTAGGGGTCGAGTCCACGCGCCAGGTCGTAGAGGCGGTTGGTTTCCTCCACCACGCGCGGCAGGTCAATCTTGCCTTGGAAAGCGTCGCTGTTGCCCCAGGCATCCACCTCGTTCCACATGCCCCAGAAGAAGATGGCGGGATGGTTGTAGAGATTGCTTATCATTTCCGTCATCTGCTGCCGTATAACTTCAAAGTAGCGCGGTGTGGCTTTCACTCCGCATATATTGACCCATGGTATTTCGGTCTGCACCACGACGCCCAGCGAGTCGCACAAACGGTAAACGTAGTCGTTGTGAGGATAGTGGGCCAAGCGCAGGAAATTGCACCCCAGTTCCTTCACCATCCCATAGTCACGGTCGAAGTCCTCTTTCAGCACGGCCGAAGCCCGTCCGTCCATGTCTTGATGCATACACACGCCACGCAAGGGGTAGTGGCGGCCGTTGAGGTAGAAACCCTCGTTGCGGCGCATTTCATAATGGCGGAAGCCCACTTTTGTCTCGGCGCGGTCGAGTTCTTTACCGCCCTGTTTGTCGTAAAGCGTCATCGTGGCCGTATAGAGATAGGGGTCGTCGAGGCCGTCCCACAGGTGGGGTGAGCGGAGCGTGAGGTTTTCCTCGACCACGCATTCTTGGCCGGCGGCCAGCGCAGACGTGCGTCCCGTTTCGGCCACCGTCCGTCCGGAAGCGTCTGAGAGACGCGTGACCACGTAGAACTGTTTCAGCTTCGTCCCGTCGTTGCAAACGGTAGTGGTCACCTTGGCCGTGGCCATGTCGCGTGTCACTACGGGAGTGCTCACGTGCATACGGTAGAGGCCGTGAGTGAGCGGAGAGAAGTAAACATCGTTCATACGGAGCAGGAACGCCGGATTATGCAAGCCGTTGTTCATGTTGAAGTCGGCGGAAACAGGGATGACGTCGGGGTCCATCTTATTGTTGCACATCACCTCGATGACGTTCTCGCCGGCGCGCAACTGTCCCTTGAGGGGGACTGCGAAAGCCGTATAGCCTCCGTCGTGATGTTTCAGCATACGGCCGTTCACCGTGACTTCGGCCGTCTGGGCCGCCCCTTCAAGAAGCAAAAAGTGGGGCTGAAGCGCCGCACGCTTGTCAAGGACCAACGTCCGTTTGTAATAGGTTTTGTCACGGTAATACTTAAACGAATGGCCGTCGACGGCATTGCAAGAATGGGGCACGCTGACCGTTTCCCACGTCACGCGGTCCTTGCTGAACTGCCATTCCTTCAATTCCGTCTGGCGGCAACCCAACCGCTGCGCCACAGCCGGCAGTCCCACACTCATCATCAGGCACACAAGCGCTGCCTTCACATCCCATCTGTATTCCATACGTTTCATTTTATTTGTTTCACTTGGTTCGGGCCACAAAAGCCCTGTCACGAGACCGCAACGGGTTTCAATTTGTAAAGTTAGTGCTTTTCAGTGAAACCACCTACTTTTCGCGCCGGTTTTCAGAAGCGCGTCTCAAAAAATACAGGCGGCGTCTCAAAAGTTAGAAGCGGCGTCTCAAAAATTTGAAACGCCGCTTCTGATGCCGGAGGTCAATCCATCCCCCCTTATTCTCATTTTGCTGAAATCGCCCGTATCACCTCTTCCACGGTAAGGCTCTGCTGTTCGCCGGTCTGCATGTTCTTCAACGAAACGGTGCCCGACTGCATCTCGTTCTCGCCGACCAACGCCACGTAGGGAACGGCCTGGGCATTGGCGTAGGACATCTGTTTCTTCATCTTGACGCTGTCAGGATAGACTTCCGTACGGATGCCGGCCTGGCGCAGGCGGGTGGCCAAGCGCAGGCAGTGGGCAGCTTCGCGCTCGCCAAAATTGATGAAGAGCAGTAGCACACCCGTGGTGGCGTCCTGCGGATAGAGACCGAGCTGGTTGAGCACGTCGAAAATGCGGTCGGCACCGAAGGAGATGCCCACGCCGCTTAGGCCGGGCATGCCGAAGATGCCGGTGAGATTATCGTAACGTCCGCCACCGGTGATGGAACCTATCTGCACGTCGAGCGCCTTGACTTCGAAGATGCAGCCGGTGTAGTAGTTGAGACCACGGGCCAGGGTGAGATCGAACTCCACCTCGTTGGTCGTGCCCAGCTCGGAAAGCGTCTGAAGCACGAAAGCGCATTCCTCGACGCCTTTGAGCCCCGTGGCATTGTCCTTGAGCATGGCACGGATGGCTTCGAGACGCTCCGTGGTGCTGCCCTGAATCTCAAAAAGCGGTTGCAGACGGACAATGCCTTCGGCAGAAATGCCGGCCTCGGCCAGTTCGGCACGCACATTGTCGATGCCAATCTTGTCGAGTTTGTCAATGGCGGTGGTTATCTCGACAATCTTGTCGGGATGCCCGATGGTCTCGGCCATACCGGTAAGAATCTTGCGGTTGTTAATCTTAATGCAGACGCGGATGCCAAACTTGCGGAAGACGGTGTCGACAATTTGCATCAGTTCCACCTCGTTGAGCAGCGAATCACTGCCCACGACGTCGGCATCGCACTGGTAGAACTCGCGGTAACGGCCTTTCTGCGGCCGGTCGGCCCGCCATACGGGCTGTATCTGATAGCGCTTGAACGGCATCTGCAACTCCTCGCGGTGCTGCACCACATAACGGGCGAAGGGCACGGTGAGGTCGTAACGCAAGCCCTTTTCACACAGACAGGCAGCCAGACGGCCGGGATTGTCGCACGTCCACTGGTCAGGCGTCAGGCCTTGGCGGAAATCGCCGGAATTGAGTATTTTGAAAAGCAGTTTGTCACCTTCCTCACCATACTTGCCCATCAGTGTGGACAGGTTTTCCATAGACGGTGTCTCTATCTGACGGAAACCATAGAGGGCATAAACCTCGCGGATGGTGTCGAAGATATAATTGCGTTTGGCCATCTCCACCGGGGAGAAGTCGCGCGTGCCTTTGGGTATGCTTGGTTTATTCATTGTTCTCTTATTGTTTCTTTTTCAGTGAAAATACCAACGCAGCCAAGAAGCCGAGAGCCAGCAATGCGATGGCTATATAGGCAATGGTCTCGG
>CAMZHB010000200.1 GCA_947306605.1 uncultured Prevotellaceae bacterium
CATCCAATAGCGCACGGCGTTGCCGCTGAGGTTCATGTAAGTGGAGGGCTTCAACAGGATAAGCTTCTGGTTTTTCACGCGTACTTCGGTGACAAACCCGTAACGCTTGTCCTGAAAAACAGCATTGGACGCTCCGGCAAGAGCGTCCAATATGCGGAATCCCATGTTGTGGCGGGTGGCGGCATACTCGTCGCCGATGTTGCCCAGCCCAACAACCAGATGGTTCATGTCATTCGGTTCAGACGGCTGCGCGCCACGGAAGCACTGGAGCAAATAGCGGAGTAAACTCATGGGCATTGCCTTTTCCGTGCGTCACGCACCGTATGAGATGATTCGATACAGGCGAACTATTATTCTCCGGCAGCTTCTTCACCCTCTTCGGTAGCGGCGGCAGCGGCAGCGCTGGCGGCAGCACGCGTGGTCTTCACAGCGCATACGAGAGCTTGCTTCGGAGTGATGATCTCGAGATTGTCGTAGCTGAGGTCGCCCACCTTGATGCTCTTGCCGAGTTCGAGGTTGGAAACGTCAACATGCAACTTCTCGGGAATGTCCTGATACTGGCCGAGCACTTTCAGACGGCGGATAAGCGTCTGCAGGGCACCACCGGCGCGTACGCCGACAGCGTGACCGTCGTAAACCACGGGCACGTCCATCGTGATGGGCTGGCCTTCGGTAATCTGGTAGAAGTCCACGTGGAGCACGCTGTCCTTAACCGGGTGGAACTGGATTTCGCGCATCACGGCTTTGCATACTTCGCCGTCGATGTCAACGTTTACCAAAAAGATTTCAGGCGTGTAGATGAGCTTGCGGATGCCCTCGAAGGGTACTACAAATTCTGTGGCAACCACTTTGCCTTCGCTGTCTTTCTGACTGCCATAAATCACGCAGGGCACTTTGCCCTCTTTGCGCAGTTCGCGGGTGGCCTTCTTGCCCACCTCGGTGCGCTTCGTTCCTTGAAGATTGAATTCCTTCATTTCGTTTTCAATTAAATGTGTTACTCTAAATTAGTTCTTTGTGCTAATTCGCCATCACACGGATGCCATTTCGTTACCCTTGAGGGAAAAAGCGGTGCAAAATTACGCTTTTGTTTTGGAATAAACAAGTCTTTGATGCTTTTTCCAACCAGAAAAGTAGGCTACCACTTAAAACAAGGCGGTGCTTCGTATGAACGAGACACCGCCTTAATCTTCTCTTTTCAACAGTCACTTTTTTATCTTCTTCCCTTTCTTGATGTAGATACTGCCCTTTTGAGGTTCGGTTATTCTTCTACCTTGCAGGTCGAACATCTCATTGTTCATTTTTAATTCTTCATTTTTAATTGAACGGATTCCCTCCAGTTCAATGTCATCCACGATGTTGTCACCATACTTGGCCCAGTTGTCTGTTGTGGCGTAGATTTCCTTATATCCTTTTGGCACATGGAGGGTGGCACCTTCAATGTAGATACCTTCTTCAGGTGGAACGGTGCCTTCACAATACACGTCCGCCAAATAGATTTTTTCATCGTGTGAATAGGTCTTGAACAACTTGGAGGTAACATATCTCACTTGTCTCCCAAAGACCAATGTTCTGAGTTTGTTGCAACCCGCAAAAAGAACTTTGTCTATAGCCCCGCCTAAAAATGTGACTTTTTCCAATGAATGACATTGCAAAAACACATTGCTACCGAGTGTATCAAGCGATGCGGGCAAACAGGCTTCTTTCAACACCGTGTTATGTGAAAAAGCCTCTTCGCCGATATATGTGACAGAAGAAGGAAGGTTTAATTGCGTCACCCGGGTGCCACTGAAGGCATGCTCTCCGATGTGTCTGACGGTATTTGGAAGGCGGATTTCTTTTAATTGATTGCTTAAATGTTCAGTACTACTGTAATAGCCATTGAAAAGATAGGAAGCAATGGTGGTGACACCGTCTTCTATTTCCACATACTTAAGGCTGTCGCAACACGAAAAAACGCCTGAACCATAATTCGTGTTTTTGTGCATAAAGACACTGTCCAATCCATTGTAACAAAAAGCCATGGGTTCAATAATCTCCAACGTTTCCGAATGGATAAATTTCTTCAAGACATTGCAACCGTAGAAAGCCCGTTGCTCAATCAACCTGACCGAAGAAGGAATGATGATTTCTTTTAATGACTCACAATACATAAAAGCACCCCTTCGAATAGTCACCAATGTATTGGGTAGTTCAGCCGTTTCTAATTCCCAACAATTTTGGAAAGCCCCCGGATAAATCTCGACAACCGTATAGACCGTGTCATTGCAGACGACATGCGACGGAAGCACCACGCCGGTAGTGTCTCTGGAAACATAAGTGACACTAACCGTCCTGTCTTCTCTGGAGAAATACCTGTATTCTATACCTTGATATTCAAAGTCAGACCAATTAAGCAAACCATAACCATCCAGTAAAAGGGAAGAGAGACACAAAGCCATCATCCAACGTTTCATATTCATACTCATTTTAGGGTTCAACATCTATTATAAATGTTTTTCGTTAGTCTTTTTAATTAATAACTATGAATGTCTTTATTTGCTGAAGAATCGGCACAACTCATGCAATTTTATAGATTGCAAAGATAGTAAAACCTATTATAATATCATCAAAGAAACTGTTTTTTTTGATGGAGTGGATGTGGAGCAATACCGCATTGACGGTTTTAACACGGAAATGTTAATCCGTTAACATACGGGCGGGAGTTTGGTTTTTTGAAGTGGGACTTCGGGACGCAGAAGCGGCGTTTCGAAAATTTGAAACGCCGCTTCTGATTTCAATGTTCATTTTTAATTTTTCATTGTTCATTTTTCATTGAATCTTTGTACCTTTGCTTCAAATATAAAAAGACTCATCATGATTTTTCGTTTTCGCAGTTTATTCTTATCGGCTTTGGCGTTCGGCCTGGCCGCAGTCAACAGCAGTGCCTCCGGGTTCAGAATAGCCTCCGCCGAGATGAGCGGTCCTACCGCCGTGACGGTGACCTTCGCCGACGGCCAGACGTGCACTGTCGATTTCTACAGCGACCGCATCGTCCGCGTGTTCCTGGATCCGAAGGGCGGTCCCGTGCGCGACCCGCAGGCCAAGCCCGAAGCCAAGATTCTGGTGGACCAGCCGCGCGCGGCGGTGACGGAACTTTCGGTCACGGCCGACGGCATACGCACGGCGTGCATGGAGATTCTCTATAATGAAAACGGCACTTTCAGCGTGCGCGACCGGAAAAGGAACAAGACCGTCCTTACCGGAGTTTTTCCCTTTGAGATTACCGACAGGAACGTGCGCCTGACCCTGAAGGCCACTCCCGACGAATACTTCTACGGCGGCGGTGTGCAGAACGGACGTTTCTCGCACCGCGGACAGAAAATCAGCATTGTCAACCAAAACAGCTGGACGGACGGCGGCGTGTGCTCGCCGGCACCGTTCTACTGGTCGACGGCAGGCTACGGCGTGATGTTCCACACGTTCCGTCCGGGTCACTATGACTTCGGCGCCAAAACGGCAGGCACGGTCACCCTGGAACACGAGACGGACTATCTGGACCTGTTCCTCTGGGTGGCCGACGGACCGGTGGCCCTGCTC
>CAMZHB010000201.1 GCA_947306605.1 uncultured Prevotellaceae bacterium
TCGCCTTCCTGACGGGCCTGTCTATCGGCGTTCACTTGCTCAACTTGCTGTGCATCCCGGCCATGGTGCTGGTGTACTACTACAAGAAGACGGGCGATAAGAGCGACCTGAAAGGTTCACTGCTGGCACTGTTGCTGAGTTTCGTGCTGGTGGCCCTGGTGCTCTACGGCATCGTGCCGGGCATCGTGAAAGTGGCCGGCTGGTTCGAACTGTTGTTCGTCAACACGCTGGGCATGTCGTTCAACACGGGTGAAATCGTTTACATCGTGCTGCTCACGGTAACCATCCTGTGGGGCATCTACGAAAGTTATACGGCCAAGAGCCGCAAGCGCATGAACATCTCGTTCATACTCTCCATCGCCATGCTCGGCATACCGTTCTACGGCTTCGGCGTGGGTGCCGTCATCGTGGCCGCCATCATAATGGGCGCTCTGGGCTTCGCTTTGTTCAACTACAAGAAAATCAGTCAATATGCCGAACTGCCGCGCGTGCTCAACACGACGCTGCTCTGCTGCCTGATGATTATGATAGGCTACTCCACTTATGCCGTCATCGTCATCCGCTCCACGGCCAACCCGCCCATGGACCAGAACTCGCCCGAAGACGTCTTCACGCTCGGCGAATACCTCAACCGTGAGCAATACGGCTCGACACCGCTCTTCTACGGACCGGCCTACACCTCGCAGGTGAAGATGGAACGCCAGGGCGACTACATGGTGCCCGTCCGCGAAAAGGGCGCGCCCATCTGGCAACGCAAGGAAAAACACAGCGCCGACGAGAAAGACGCGTACGAACAGATAGGCAACAAGGGCGACTACAAGTATGCCCAGAACATGCTCTTCCCGCGCATGTGGGACAATGGCCAGGATCACCCGCAAGACTATGAGGCCTGGATGGGTGGCGTGGAAGGACGTCCGGTGAACTACGACCGCGGCGGACAAATCGTTCAGGTGAAGATGCCCACCCAACTGGAGAACCTGCGCTTCTTCATGTCGTACCAACTCAACTTCATGTACTGGCGCTACTTCCTGTGGAACTTCGCCGGCCGTCAGAACGACATCCAAGGCTTCGGCGAGGCCGAGCACGGCAACTGGCTTACGGGCATCCCCTTCATCGACAACCTGCGTCTTGGCGACCAGAGCAAACTGCCCGATGACTTGAAGAACAACAAGGGCCACAACGTGTTCTACATGCTGCCGCTCCTGCTGGGTATCCTCGGCCTGTGCTGGCAAGCTTTCCGCGGCAAGAAGGGCATACGCCAGTTCTGGGTGGTGTTCTTCCTGTTCTTCATGACCGGCATAGCCATCGTCATCTACCTCAACCAGACTCCCGCCCAGCCGCGTGAACGTGACTATGCCTACGCCGCCTCATTCTATGCCTTCACCATTTGGATCGGCCTCGGTGTGGCCGCCATCGTGGAATGGCTTAAGAATATCAAGATAAACGAGAGCGTCAAAGCCGCCGTTGTTTCTGCCGTGTGTCTGCTCGTGCCCATACAGATGGTGACGCAGACGTGGGACGACCACGACCGCTCGGGACGCTACACCTGCCGTGACTTCGGACAGAACTACCTGAACTCGTTGCAGGCCGAAAACCATCCCATCATCTTCACAAACGGCGACAACGACACCTTCCCCCTGTGGTACAACCAGGAAGTGGAAGGCGTGCGCACAGACGCCCGCGTCTGCAACCTCAGTTACCTGCAGACCGACTGGTACATCGACCAGATGCGCCGTCCGGCTTACGAGTCTCCCTCTGTGCCCATCACGTGGAACCGCTACGAATATGTTTCGGGCACCAACGAAGGCATTCCCGTGCGGCCCGAGATGAAGTCTGTCGTTGAGGAATATTACAAGACAAATCCGGAACAGGCAAAGAAAGAGCTTGGTGAAAATCCTTACGAGCTCAAGAATATTCTGAAGTACTGGATACGCAGCAGCAATGAGCAGATGAAGGTCATTCCGACCGACTCGATTATTGTTCCCGTCGACAAAGAAGCCGTGTTGCGTTCGGGCATCACCATTCCTGAAGGTGTCGAAATTCCCGACCATATGGTCATTTCGCTCGAAGGCCGCAACGCCCTTTACAAGAGCAGCCTGATGTTGCTCGAGATGTTGGCCGAGTGCAACTGGGAGCGCCCGCTCTACTTCGCCATGACTGTAGGCCCGTCGAATTTCCTCAATCTGGAGAGCCACTTCGTACAGGAAGGCCTGACCTACCGCATCACGCCGTTCGATACCTTTGAGGAAAACATGAGCGTTGATTTGGACAAGATGTATGACAACATGATGAACAAGTTCAAGTTCGGCGATATCAACAAGTCCGACGTCTACCTTGACGAAACAGTTACCCGCATGTGTCTTACCCATCGTCGTGTGTACAGTGTGCTTGCCAACCAACTGTTGCTGGCCGAAGACAGTGTGAGGGCGCTCAAGGTGGCCGAATTCATTGACAAGAATATTCCGGAAAAGACCCTTTCGTATGCTGACAACTTGGGCGGCAGCACCGATTTGGCCAAAGTCTTCGCGGCTTGTGGCAAGACGGAAAAGGCTGTTGAGATATTCAAGACGGTTTACCGTTCCTCCAAGCAATACCTTGACTGGTATATGAACTACTCGCCCGATGATATCCAGAGGAACAAGCGCGAGAGTGGCAGAACCCTCGGCAATTTGATAAACGCAGCCACAGGGTTGGATAACGTTGGCGCCAAGGAGGCCAAACAGTGTCTGGAAGAGGCCAGCCAATATTACGCACGCCTTCAAAGTTTAGGCATCAACGTTGTAATCTAAATGTTCATAGAACAGCCTTCCGACTGGCTCCGCCACATCTATCCCGACGCCCTCTGGCGTATGGATACGAATGTGAAGGCTGTCTATCTCACGTTCGACGACGGGCCCATTCCCGAAGTAACGCCCCGCGTCCTTGACCTGCTTTCGCAGTACGGCGTCAAAGCCACCTTCTTCATGGTGGGCGACAATGTGCGCAAGTATCCCGACATTTACCGGATGGTCAAGGATGCGGGGCACCGTATAGGCAACCATACCTATAACCACATTGGCGGTATGCGTCACGGCATACGCAGCTATCTGAACAACGTTGAAAAGGCCAACGACCTGCTCCACACCGACCTGGTGCGTCCGCCCCACGGCTGGCTCAAGTGGGAACAGTACTTCTTCCTGCGCCACAAGTACAAGCTGGTGATGTGGGACGTCGTGACCCGCGACTACAGCAACCGGCGCAATGGCAAAGAAGTGCTATGGAACGTGCGCCACTACACGCGGCCCGGTTCCATCATCACTTTCCACGATTCGCTGAAAAGCGCCGACAAACTGTGGTACGCCCTGCCGCGTTCCATCGAGTGGCTGCAGTCGCAGGGTTATGTCTTCAAGACGTTCCCCATCTACCGTCCTGAGTCCGCCCAGCCGGCCAACAATTCCTGAACGTCATGCAAGAACGTCAGAAAGACCGCACCCGTTATTTCCGTGAACTGGCCGAAACCAGCGAACGCTATTTCATGCCCTACATCGGGCGTTTCCGCCCCATTGAGCCAGGCCTTCGCG
>CAMZHB010000202.1 GCA_947306605.1 uncultured Prevotellaceae bacterium
GATTCATGAGGGGGTGGAAAGCCCGGTAGGTGTCCCAAAGGGAAAAGACAGTCAGCGGCGTAAAGCCCTCAGCCCGCTCTATGTTCTTGTCAAGGGCGCGGTAGTTGCCGTCTGCGTCGGAATAAACGAAAGGACATAGGGCGGCATGGTAGGCTGAGGTATAAAACGTCTGCTTCTGCTCCAAAGAACCTTCAATTTGGTATTTGGAGAGTTCGTCTTCCCACATATGGTCGGCCTGTGATTGGACATCATCGAACGTCTTTCCTTCCAGTTCCTGCATGTTCAGCATGGCCCCGTTGGTACCCGTAGCCGATATGCCCACTTTGACACGCAATTCTTGCGATGCCGTGTTGTCAAATTCTGCCGTAAACATCAGTTTCTCACCCCAGGCTTCACGGTTACTGCGGAAACGGCTGGTGTTATAGATGACAGGTTTTCCGTTCTGGTAAATCATGAATTGCTTGAAGGGTTTGGAGAAGACGGCACGGAAATAAATATGGCGTTCCGGTCCCCAACCGTTGACGAGTTTATAGCCCGTAAGTGTTGAGTCGTTTTCCACCCGCAGATTGGCCCAGGCGCACTTGAACCAAAGGGTGTGGTTGAGATCGATGAGTACGGATGCGTTCTTTTGCTTAGGATAGGTGAAACGGAACAGGCCGCTGCGCAGGGCGGCTGTCATTTCTGCCATTACGTCGTAATCTTCCAGATGGACGCGATAGTAACCGGGCCGCGCCTGCTCATTCTCATGAGAGAAACGACTGCGGTAACCTTCGTCGGGATTTTCGTCAGTCCCTGGCTCCAGTTTGACTTCACCAGTGAAAGGCATAAAAAGGAAATCACCCATGTCCGGTATACCTGTGCCGCTGAGGTGCGTCAGTGAAAAACCCTGAATACTCTTGCGGTTCCATTTGTACCCCGAGGCGCAGTCGTAAAAGTGTTCGTCCGTGTCGGGACTGATTTGAATGCCACCGAAAGGCACCTGTGCCCCGGGATAGACGTTACCGTAACCATCGGTGCCAACGAAGGGATTAACATACTCTGTCAGCCCGGCATTGGCACAAAGGCTAACAGTCAAAGCCAATAATAATAGGAAAAGTTTCATCATGGTTTTATTCTTTAATGTCCCCGACAGCCACTTGGTATTCATGCCACAGAGTGTCGACGGTATAGTCTTTCCCTAAAGCATACTGCACGGCTCCGTCCCATGACCACGGAACGACGTGACGGCAGGAACTGTTCATTTTTCGGATAAAATCTTTGTCTTTGTTCACTCGTATCCAATTGAAGAAATAGCCGACATGACGATAGCCGTCGTGATAACTGCCGCCTTTGGGACGGTCTTTTTCTCCATGGAAACCGTCGCAGGCCACACGCACGGCATCAGCCATGCCTTCGATGATTTCCCAGACAGTCTTATTGGAACCACCGTAAGACCCTATACCTTGAGGTTCCAGTTGAAAAGCGTGGGTAAGTTCGTGAAGCAGCACGCCACGTGTCTCAAAGTCCACTTTTGAGGTATCCCCGCCGGAAAACGAACGTTCCACATGCCCCGTGGTATAAGTGATGTTCACATGGCCTTTGCCGCCTCCTTTCCATGAAATGCCCTTGGCATTTCGAAGGATGTAGTCCAATTGCTTAAGCACGGGTATGCTGTCTTCAGGAGAGAAGTACAGACATTTCATCACCTCGCGTGCCACGCTGCGGATGTAAGCCTCGGGGTCAGGTATGAGCGCACGGTAAATTTGTGAGCCATGGGTGTCCGGGTCGCGGTCGATGAAACGGATTTGTTGCAAATGGGTGTTCCATTGGCGGTCCTCCTCACTCAGGTTTATGGACATGCGTCCGGCAATGGTCTTATACGCCGGCGCTGACGTCACTGTTTCCCCGTCCATGTCTGACGACAGGGAATAAGGTTTGTCCGAAGCGTCCAGTCCACGTCTCTTGTTCGGTTTGGCTCCCATCTTAAATTCTATGGTGCATCCGTCCGTGAGCTGTGCATGGGTAAAATAGAGTTTCGTATAAGGTTTGCCGTTGAGTGAAACACTCTGCACATACCTGTTTTTGTCGCTGACACCCGGAGCTTTTATTTCAATGGTCTTGCCGTTTTCAAGCGTTACTTTCATGTATGGGAGGTAGGGCGCACCTATGACGTATTGGTCACATCCTGGAGCCACGGGATAGAAACCTAAGGCCGAGAATACGTACCATGCCGACATCTGCCCGCAGTCGTCGTTGCCGCCCAGTCCCCGTATGTGGTTACGATACATCTTGTTCATAATGGTGCGCAGCCACGTTTGAGTTTTCCATGGTGCGGACGTCCAGGCATAGAGGTAGGGAACATGGTGGCTGGGCTCATTGCCGTGCACATAGCCTCCGACCAGACAGTCGGCCGTGATGTCTTCATTGTCCTCATAATATTTTGCCGGCAAATCCATGGCGAAGAGCCGGTCCAACTTGTCAAGGAATGCCTGTTCACCGCCCATACAGTCGATGAGTCCCACAACATCATGGGGCACGTGGAATGAGAAATTCCAGGCGTTACCTTCGATGAATCCCTCGTTGTACGTCTGATAGGGGTCAAGGTCTTTCTTAAACTCGCCGTTGGCATAGCGTGGAGAAGCGAAGCCGACTTTCGGGTCATATGTGTTGCGGTAGTACAAAGCCCGCGGACGGAACTGACGGGCGATTTCGTCCTTTCCCATTTTCTTGGCCGCATGATAGATGGCCCAGTCGTCGAAAGCATATTCCAACGTATTCGAGGCGGCCGTCCCGTCGTGGTCATAAGGAGCGTAACCCATACGCTTGTAATCCTTGATGGCAGGGAAATAGGTATTGTTGGCCGTGGCCGTCATGGCCTTGAACGCTTCGTCGGCATCGATATCGGCACCTTTCACAAGGGCATCAGCCAAGACCGTCACCGCATGGTAGCCCGTCATGCACCAACCCTCGTTGCCCATGAGACTCCACACAGGCAGCATGCCCACAATGTTCTGTTGCCAATGTTTAATCATCGACCGGACCATATTTGTGTTGCGTGAAGTTTTGAGGAGGCCCAACAGAGGATGTTCGGCGCGGTAAGTGTCCCAAATGGAAAAGACCGTATAGTTGTCAAAACCGTCCGCCACATGGATGTTGCCGTCGACCCCGCGGTATTGTCGGTCCACGTCCATATAAACCGACGGATTAATCATGGTGTGGTAGAGCGACGTGTACAGCATGGCTTTCTGGTCATCGCTCCCCCGGCAGTCTATGCACGCCAACTCCCGTTCCCACTTGTCCTGCGTTTCCTTGAGAAGGGCGTCAAAACTCTTTCCGGCGGCTTCTGCCTGCAGGTTTTTCTTCGCGCCTTCCGTCGAAACGGCCGAGAGAGCCACTTTCACCACCAATGGCTCGGGGTCGTCGGCGTTAAAATTGAAATAAGCCACAACGCTGCGTCCTGCAATGTCGGGAAAATTATGGTGGCGGTCAAACTTGCCCCAGAACCCGTTGTACTTTTCACGCTTCATGTCCTTATACCCATAGCTGGCAATGGGTTTCGATAGAG
>CAMZHB010000203.1 GCA_947306605.1 uncultured Prevotellaceae bacterium
TGAGCGTAAGGCCGTGCTTGACAATCTCGGACTGCTCAAGCCCTTCAGTTTGCTTCTGGTCGACGAGAACAAAGAAACGGTGAGCGAACTTTATCTGGTGGACGACAATACCATTATCCTTGAGAGCGAGGAACTGATGAAAGGTCTGGACAAGGATCTTGACGATTTCATCAACCGTTTGTTGGCTGAATAAAGATAAGAGTATTAATAATTCTAAAGGGTACAACTGTTGTTGAAACAGCGTGTGCCCTTTTTCTGTATCTTTTGCTGTGATGTGTGGGCTGTTTGCCGTTTAACGCTGGAATACCTCGGGGTACAGGTGGATGAAATAGACGGGTGTGCATCCCCATGCGTGGCATGAACTGTTCACCGGGTGGAAGCCGTAGGGGGAGATGAAGTCGTCCTTGGGGTCATAGGCTTCCCAATAGGTGTCGGCGCCTTTGTTCACCATGCCTCCCCAGTAGTCCAGCAGATAGTCGTGTGCCTCCTGCCGCATGTCGCACAGCAGCATGGCGTCGATGAGGTAGTGTGTGCCGGGCATCACGCATCTTTCATTGGCCAGGGTTGTACAGATGGCCTGTGGGAGGGGATGTAAGTTTGAACTGGTGAAACAGAAGCGCCGTTTCAAAAATTAGAAACGGCGCTTCAAACTTTTGAAACGCCGCTTTTGTGGGCCGAAGTGCCGACTCTGTTCCGCTAAGTGTTAAAATGCCCGCCGCATAGGCACGGCCACTTTTTAACATCTGCGCTTTTGGTTTAGATAAACAAAATCTCCTCGCCGTGGAAAAGGAAGTTGCCGCCCACGACATATTCTGTTGCCGTCGGTGAGAACTGGTCCTGTATGGTGATGTGGAGGTGTCCGGCCAGGATGGCTTTGAGCAGGGGCTCTGTCTTCAGGTAGGCAATGAAAGCAGAGGTGACGGGGTCTTCCAGTTGTCTCTTATACTCGCCGGAAGGATCGGGCGCCACGTTTCTGAAACGCGATTTTTCGTCGTGCCAGAACCTGATGTCGGCGCGCCAGATGTTTTCCGTGTGGAACGGCACGTGCATGCACAGCACAATGGGCAGTCCTTTTTGGACTTCTTTCCTGAACAGTTCGACCTGTTTCTCTGTGACGTAACCGTACACGTCGTCGAGTGTGACAAAGTTGACGCCGTTGATGACCTGTGACTGGAGTTCGATGTTGTAAGGATAAACCTCCTGCAGTTTCTTGCGTGACAGGTCTTTGAACTTTTCCGTGCCCGACTCTTTCGGTTCGCTCAGCCACATGGAGGGGCTGAACTCATGGTTTCCCAAACAGCCGCCGATGCCTTCGCCGAAATACTTCTTCACCAAGTCAAAGTTGGCCTCGCTCTGCCAGTCGATGAGGTCGCCGGTGTGGATAACGTAGTCCACGTGAGACTTGGCCCACTCCAGGGAGTCGCGCAGGGCTTCTTCCTGACGTCCGCCGAAGGTGAGGGTGCGCTGGGTGTGGAGCGTCTGTTTCTTTTCGTCTTCGTGCGGATAGGCCGCCGTGAGGTGGGTGTCGGAGATGTGGAGCACGGAGAAGGGCTGCTCCAGACCGATGTTTACCGTTCCATAGTTCAACGCCAACCGCTCGAAACGGCCGCGTTTGGGGAATACTGACGGGTTGTCTTCGGCAATGGCGGGCAACTGGGACGTGGCTATGACGGCGCCTACGCCGGCCATGCGTTTCAAAAAGCTTCTTCTGTCCATAATGTCTGGTAATTATAAGTCAAAAAAGTTTCCGTTCTTGTCCACGCACCCCACGGCTCTCACTTTGGCGTTGGGGTTGCGGAGGGAGAGGGGACTGTCGGCCGTGTAGCCCTGCATGCGGCAGCCTGTGAGCATCACGGTGGCGTGCCCGTTGCCCAGGGTCACAAGAAAGTCGTACGACCCACCGAAGTCGGTCACAACGGGATTGCCGCCCGAGAAGGCTTCGACGTTAGTCAGCGAGGTATGGCCCTCACCGGTGATGACAATGGGGTGGACGTCCTCGGCCCGCCCGCCGGTGTTGGCAATGATGGAACCCTGGGCAATTTGCCAGTTGCGGTTCTTCTGGTTGCTGCCGTCTTTGTAGATGCCTATCTGCACGCAGTCGAAATTGAAATTCGTCAGTTGTCCGTAGGTCTCGCGCCCCAGATAAACGCCGCCGTAGTTGCCGAAGGTGAAGAGGTCCATCAGTTGGGCGTTGTCGGTGTAATCCAGCCAATAGGTGTATTTCTGTTGCGCCACGACGTGGTCGATGACGGCGATGTCGAACTTGCGTCCCATGAGCCGCATGTTGGCGGGATTGACGTGGCAGTGGAGCAAGCGTGGGATATCGCTGCAGTGGTTGATGGCGACGAAGCGGCCGCCCAGGGGATAGCCGTAGCAGTGTTCAATGAGTATCTGTTCGCAGTATCGGGGCGGTGTGGCGCGGAAATCCATGGCGAAGTATTCGCCGAAGAACGTCAGGTTTCTCAGGGTCACGCCCTGCACGTCCTCGTCGTCCGACAGCCGGATGGTGGCGGGATAGGCGATGACGGCATCGGGATTTTGCCACGTCTGGTCGGGATAGAAGAACTGGATGCCGTTGATTTGTGTGGCCGACTCGACGGTGATGAACACGTGCGTCGTGTCGCGGATGACAAAGAGTGATCCCGTGGGTCTGTTGTCCCCGTTCCCGACGGTCGTGCCGCGTCCCACGGGCCCGTGCTCGCCGATGAGCGACACGTTGCGCCGCAGCACCAGTCCACCGTCCATGGGATAGCCGCCTTTCACAGGTTCCACATAGAGGGCCCCGCCCGACGGAGACATGGCATCGATGGCCCGTTGCAGGTTACGGGTGTTCTCGGCCGCCGTGTTCTGCGGAAGCACCCCGTATTTCTGGATGGACACGCCCGTTTGGGACAGTGCCTGCAGTGCGATGAGCCACGTGAGGGCAATGGATACTATGGTTTTCATGCGTTTTCCTTCTGTTTGGCTTCTTCCCAGATGGCGTCCATTTCGGCCAGGGTCATGTCTTTGAGGTCGCGCCCCTGGGCCAGCGTTTTTGATTCCAGGTAGTTGAAGCGCCTGATGAACTTACGGTTGGTGCGCTCCAGGGCGTTGTCGGGATTGATGTGGTAGAGACGGGCGGCGTTGATGAGGCTGAAGAGCACGTCGCCAAACTCGGCTTCGGCTTTGTCGGCGTCCATGTGGGCCACTTCGGCCTCGAACTCCGAGATTTCCTCCTTCACCTTGCCCCACACTTGTTCGCGTTGTTCCCAGTCGAAACCCACGTGGCGCGCCTTGTCCTGGATGCGGTAGGCCTTGATGAGCGAGGGCAGGGCGTCGGGCACACCGCTGAGCACACGCTTGTTGCCGCCCTTCTCCTTCACTTTCAGCTGCTCCCAGTTCTGCAGCACCTGTTCCACCGTCAATTCCCCTCGCTCTATGCGTTCGGCTTCGGGGCCGAAGACGTGGGGGTGGCGGTAGATCAGCTTGTCGCAGAGCTTGTTGCAGACGTCGGCGATGTCGAAGTCGCCCGTTTCGGAGCCGATTTTGGCGTAGA
>CAMZHB010000204.1 GCA_947306605.1 uncultured Prevotellaceae bacterium
GTGGAGTTCTGGAACAAGTATCATCATGGTCCGGCTGTTCCCGAAGAAGAATCAAATAATTGGAGCGAAGACGATGAGATGTTTTTATTCAGGAAAATAATTCGAACCGAAGATAATAAGTAAATTCCAATTTAGCTTACTGAAAAGCGAGGCCACACGGCTTCGCTTTTTGTATTTTCAATGCTGGGCTTTTTGTGAACAATAAAAGGAAATGCTCTTTTATTCTGATTCATCTTTCACGTAAACCATAGAGACTATAGGACTATACAATAAAAATCTTGAGAAACGTGGCGCGGGGGTTGGATTTCGGGCTGCAAAGGCGGCGTTTCAGCGCGCAGAAGCGGCGTTTCGGAAGTTTGAAACGCCTTCTCTAATTTGCCATTTCCAACGCCCGCTGAAAATCAGCGCGTTACGATACGTCGGATTTTGGGGTAAAAATTTTTGACAAATGGAGGTGGTTTCATTCGCGTTCTTCCAACCAGCAGCGGAGCAGTTCGAAGAAGGCGGGCGCGTCGAGGAGTTGCAGCGAGGGGTCCATGCGGCAGGCTTCTTCGACCACCCGGTTGTACCATTGGGGACTCTTCAGTATGCACCGGAACCAGTGGAACGGCAGTTGGCGCCCGTGTACCTGTTCAACGAGCACGCGGGCGGCTTCGTGGGGGTCGTTGGACACGAGGTCCCATACGGACCGGAGGACGGGCATGCCGCGGTGGAGCGAGGCGGGCGGGCACTTCTGCGGCACGATGCCGTTGGGGCTGAAACGCGCGTAGGCGTCGAGCGCGCGCCGCTGCATAGCGGGACCGTGGCCGTCAATGATGAATCCCGTGAGTGTGAGCCCCCAGCGGCGGTAGTGGCGGGTGCAGTGGCGTTGCCAGGCGTCGATGTGGCGCGTGGTGGCCTCGTCGCGGTCCTGCTGCTCGGCCGTGCCCGGCATCATGTAGCCGGCCCCGTTGTCGGCCGCGGCGAAATAGTCGAGGGGCGAGGCCGTATGGCGCAGGTAGTGGAGCACGTGGGGCACGCGTTCGCCCAGGACGGGACTGACACACCACATCATGGGCAAGCGTCCGCGTTCGGGGGCGTCCCATAGCCGCGGCATCATCTGGCTGACCCATGAGGAGGCGTCGTAGTCGCCCACGTAGATGACGAAGTAGTTGCGCGTGGTGTCGACGTGCCCGTTCGGGTCGAGAAGTCCGCGTCGGCGGAGTTCACGGCGGGTGATCCACGGCTGCTTATAGTGGCTTTTCAGGGGGAAGTGTTGCCAGAACGAGGCGTTGGCCAAGGCTCCGTAACCGATAGCGTCGGCGTCCTTGAAGGCGTTGTAGCGGCTGATGAGTTCGGAAAATTGCCACTCGGTGTCCACGGGTTCGTGGCTACCTCCGGCGCGGCGGGTGTACTTGAAAATCCAGGCGGGGAAGCCGCCGACGTAGCACATGCGGCGCCCTCCGTTGAGGCTGTCGGCCGTGTGGAGCAGTAGCCGGAGGGTTTTCAGGTCGGTGCCGACGGGCTGGGCGGGGTCGTCGGTGGCGGGTTCGTCGCCCCACGGCGAGAGGTCGAAGAAGAAGGCGCGGCGGCTCACGAAGAAATCGTGGTTTGTCAACTGGTGGTGGTTGTGCGTGGTGCACGAGGGCGACTTGCGCCACTGCTGGTCGATGTAGTAGCCGGCATAGCGTCCGCTGCAGCGGCCCGGTTTCATATAGTGTTCGATGAACCACAGGTAGGGGTCGCATTTGACAGAGCCCGACGAGGGACACCGGGTGTCGGGCAGGAGGCCGCGGCCGGTGAAGAGCGGAGTGCCGTCGGGACGGACGAGCCAACACTTGACGGCCAGCAGACCGCTCAGGCAGAGACGGCTGTAGAGTGACTGCGGACGGGAGTCGTAGCGCACGGCCAGGAGGTCGTCGATGCCGGCGACGGCCGAGGCCACGTTGCTCGTCGAGGGTACGCCGGGGTCGTAGACCACAGCGCCGCGCAACTGGTCCTTAAAATACTCGACGGCCTCAACTACGGAAGTCAGCCGCAGGGTGTCGCGCCCCGACAGCCACTCGCCCGTGCGGCGGTACGTTTTCCACCAATGGGCGTCGACGGCCAAGGGGCCGTTCTCGATGTAATCGATGTAAAGCTGCGGCCGACGGCGGTTGACGGTGCCCTGCAACGTGGCGACGGCGTGAAGGTCGTCCCACACTTGCAGCACCGCTAGACTGTCGGCGTAGTCAGCCCGGTTCAGATGGCGCAGGTCAAGATAGACCATGGGGCGGGTTGCTCTCATCTTGAAAGAAGTTGAGGAACAAGCCACAAGGAGAATAATAAGGTATGTAACGCGTCGCATCGTGACTCCGGTGGTGTAATCTGACTTCAAAGGTAACGAAAAAATGGGATTCGCGGCCGCCCGGGACTGTTTTTCATGTCGGGTCTTGTTTATTTTTTGACATCACGGTCACAGAGGTCCCATTTCGGCGCGCAGAAGTGGGACTTCGGGCCGCAGAAACGGCGTCTCAAAATTTTGAAACGCCGCTTCTAGTTTGCCGTGTTTGGCACCCGATGAAAACCAACGGGTTGGGAAACGAGAAAGACAAAACAAGCGCCTTGGAAACGTTGTTCCAAGGCGCTCGGGGTGTATTGGAGAAAAAAGGGGTTAGCGGGCGATGATGAGGAAGTAGTTCTTCTTGCCCTTCTGCACGAGGAGGTATTTGCCGTCGAGCAGGTCGTCGGCCGTGATGACGCGCTCGGGGTCGACGACTTTTTCCTTGTTGATGCTCACGCCGCCTCCCTTGACGAGTTTGCGGTACTCGCTCTTGGAGGGGAAGCACTGGGTGGTTTCGGCCAAGAGGTCGGCCGAGCGTGCACCGGCGATGCTGGCAACGGGCACTTCGTAGGTGGGTACACCGTCGAATACGCTGAGCAGGGTGGCCTCGTCGAGTTTCAGGAGGTTTTCCTTAGTGGCCTTGCCGAAGAGCAAGTTGCTGGCTTCGATGGCAAGGTCGTATTGCTCGCGGCCGTGGACCATCGTGGTCACTTCCTCGCCCAGACGCTTCTGCAACAGGCGACGGCCGGGATCGGTCTGGTGTTCGGCCACGAGGGCGTCGATTTCTTCTTTCGTGAGACTGGTGAAAATCTTGATGTAGCGCTCGGCGTCGTCGTCGCTGACGTTGAGCCAGAACTGATAGAAGGAATAAGGTGTGGTGCGCTTGGGGTCGAGCCATACGTTGCCCTGCTCCGTCTTGCCGAACTTGCGTCCGTCGGCCTTGGTGATGAGCGGACAGGTGAGGGCAAAGGCCTCGTTGTCGCTGCCCAGCGTGCGGCGGATGAGTTCGGTGCCGGTGGTAATGTTGCCCCACTGGTCATTGCCGCCGAGCTGCAGACGGCAGTTCTTGTGCTGGTAAAGGTAGAGGAAGTCATAGCCCTGCAGCAACTGGTAGGTGAATTCCGTGAAGCTGAGGCCGGCGCTGAATTCGCCATTGAGACGCTTCTGCACGCTGTCCTTGGCCATCATGTAGTTCACGGTGATGTGCTTGCCCACCTC
>CAMZHB010000205.1 GCA_947306605.1 uncultured Prevotellaceae bacterium
AAAGACCCTTCGAAGGTGGACCGCTCGGCCGCCTATGCCGCACGCCACATCGCCAAGAACATGGTGGCCGCCGGCGTGAGCGACGAGATGCTGGTGCAGCTGAGCTACGCCATCGGCGAAGCCGAGCCCGTGAGCGTGTTTGTGGACACCTACGGCAAGAGCCACGTGAAGCTGAGCGACGGCGAGATTGCCGAAAAGGTGAAACAGCTGTTCCGCCTGACGCCCAACGGCATCATCAACGACCTGCAGCTGCGCAAGCCCATCTATGAGGAAACGGCAGCCTACGGCCACATGGGGCGCGAGCCGAAAAAGATTGTGAAGCATTTCACCAGCCGCTACAACAACGGCGGTGCCGCCAACGGCCCCAAGGTAGTGGACATCGAGGTGGAACTCTTCACGTGGGAGAAACTGGACCGCGTGGAAGACATCCGGCGAGCATTCAATCTCTAATCATATTATTATATAATGAGAACATCCGTCTGCATCTTCTGTGCTTCGCGCGAAAACATCCCCGAGGTGTATCACCGGTCAGCCGCCCGCATCGGCCAGTTGTGCGCGGAACAAGGCATCCGGCTCATCAATGGAGGGGGCGGCCTCGGCCTGATGGGAGTGAGTTCCAACGCTTGCCTCGAAGCGGGCGGAAAAGTGACCGGCGTCATCCCCCAGTTCATGATGGAGCGCGGTTGGGGTCACGACGGACTGACAGAGATGGTGGTGACCGACACAATGGCCACCCGACGCCAGCGGATGCGCGACCTCAGTCAAGGCATCATCGCCCTGGCCGGCGGTTTCGGCACCATGGAGGAACTGTTTGAGACGGTGACACAACGCCAGATGGGTTTCTACCCCCATCCCATCATATTGCTCAACACGAACGGCTTCTATGACTCGCTCATCGACTGGTGGCGCCGCGCCCAAAACGAACAATTCATGCGGCCGGACCACGCTGACCTGTGGGAAGTGGCCCAAACACCAGAAGAAGCCATCCGACTGTTCCTGACTCTCCCCGAACGTAACGACAGTAAAGAATCATTGGCCCGACGATGACCCTCTTCCAAGCAGACACAACGGCATACGTCTTTGAACCGGTGGCAGACGCGGCACCACGCCCCACGGTGCAGCGCCCGATGACTCCGGCCCAGGCTATCCGTATGTTGCCTGCCGACGCCACTGAGGAAGAAAAAGACGCCATCGTGCAGAAGTACTTCAAGCCGGTCATCGTGGCACCGTCTCAGAGACCCGACACCCTCTCCCTGCCCGGACTGGAAGCCAAAAGCAGCGCGTACGAGTCAATGACAACCTACAAAGACGGGTTCTTCAAGGAAAACGCCTTCATGAAGACCGGACGCGACGCCACCGTCTACGGTATGGCCGGTGATCCCGTGCCCTATCAGCTGCGCACCGACGTGTTCGTCACCGCCACGCTCCTGTTGAGCTTCTTCGTGGTGATGTACATCTTCGCCCGCTCCATACACGTGGTGGGAACCCAGCTCAAGAATTTCTTCTACAACCGCGACCGCAAAGAGATCTTCACGCTGAAAAGCGACAGCGAAATGAAGAACCAGGCGTTCATCGTCCTGTTGGCATCCTTTCTGCTCACCATCCTGGCCTTCAAGTGCACCGAGATAGCCTTGCCCGACGTTTTCGCCCAAGTGTCGCCCTACAAACTGCTGGGGCTCGACATGTTCATCCTGCTGAGTTACTATTTCCTGAAATACATCGCCTACAGCGTGTGCAACTGGACCTTCTTCCAGTCACAGAAACGCTCGCAGTGGATGAACGCCTACAACCTCATTATCCTGTGCAAGGCCATGTGCTTTTTCCCGCTGGTACTGCTGGTCGTCTACTTCGACTTGCCTGTAATGACGGCTATATATGTTTTCCTGGCCATTTTGGTCGTGTCTGAAATTATGGTGATTTTCAAAGCAAAACAAATCTTTTTCGTCTATAAATTTGGTCTGCTCCATCTTTTTTTGTACTTTTGCACGCTCGAAATGGCACCCCTCCTTTTTTTGGTAGGAACAATGGCCTTTGCAAACCGTTATTTAACTGAATTCGTTTAACATCGAGAGTGACCGTAATGATTAAAAAAATTCTGGTGTCGCAACCGGCTCCCACTACAGAAAAGAGTCCTTACTTTGACATTGAAAAGAAATTCAAGGTCAAAATAGACTTCCGTCCACTTATCCATGTGGAACGCCTTTCAACCAGAGAATTTCGCGACGAAAAAATCAATATTCTTGATTACACCGCTATCGTTTTCAATTCACAACACGCCATTGATCATTTCTTTTCCCTAGCCAAGGATTTGCGCGTGGCCATCCCCGAAGACATGAAGTACTTCTTCAGTTCCGAGCGTGTGGCTCTCTACATCCAGAAATACATACAATACCGCAAGCGCAAAATCTTCTTCGGCAAAAGAGGCACGTGGGGCGACCTCATCGACGTGATGGCCAAACACAAGAAAGAGCGTTACCTCGTGCCACAGAACGTAGTGCACCACCTGGACATCAAGCCTCTGCTCGACGCCAAGCGTCTGAACCACACCGAATGCACCATGTTCCGCACGGTCAGCACCATACTCGACAAGAACGAACCTTTCGACTACGACATGATTGTATTCTTCACCCCCAGCGGCGTGCAGTCACTCCTGGACAATTTCCCCAAGTACAAACAGGGAGACACGCTCTTTGCCTGCTTCGGCGAAGCAGCCGCCAAGACCATTGAAGAAAAAGGCTTCCGTCTCGACCTCAAAGCGCCGACGCCCGAAGCTCCCTCCATGCCCGCTTCTCTCGAAAAATACTTAGAGCAAAACCTTAAAGGATAATACCTCCCGCCATGCCACTCCACAGTTTTCCAAAATCGGAGCGCATGGTCTCAACCAAAGACATTGAGCAGCTCTTCACCGTCCCCGGCTTCCAATCGCTGGCGGCATGGCCCGTGCGTGCCGTTTACCGTGAAACCGACAAAGGGGAAGAGCCTCTCATGATACTCATCAGCGTTTCCAAGCGTCACCTGCACCACGCCGTCGACCGCAACCGCGCCAAGCGCCAGATGCGCGAAGCCTACCGCCTCAACAAGCAGATTCTGAGAAAGCCCCTTGAGCACGAAGGACGGCACATCCATCTGGCCTTCATCTGGATGGCCGACGCCCCCCAGTCCTCGGCCGTCGTCCACCGCAGTGTCACACGCCTGCTCAGCCGCATAGCCAAAAACCTATGAAACGCCTCCTCTCCACCCTGCTCATCCTGCCCATACGCTTCTACCGGAAGTGCATCTCCCCCATGCTGCCCCCGTCGTGCCGCTACACGCCGACCTGCTCGCAGTATGCCATCGAAGCCATACAGAAACACGGGCCTTTCAAAGGGCTGTGGCTAGCCCTGCGCCGCATACTCCGTTGCCACCCCTGGGGAGGCAGCGGTTACGACCCCGTACCATGACAACAGACTTCGTCGACATCCACACCCACAACCTGCAAGCACCGGCCGGACAAGCCGTCATCAACCTGCCCGA
>CAMZHB010000206.1 GCA_947306605.1 uncultured Prevotellaceae bacterium
ATTGCGCGCGCTTCGTCGGTAGTTAAAAACAGGCTTTCCGTTTTCATTTATTTCCAGGTTTAATCGTTCAGGGGTTTCATCATTTCCCGCAGCGTCTGGCGTGCCCGCGACAGGTTCATCCGCACGGCCGTCTCCTGCATGTCCAGTTGGCGGGCAATGTCGGCCACGGAGAGACCTTCGTATTCACGCATCTGCATCACACGTCGCTGCAGGGGCGACAGACGCTCCTCTATCAGGCGTTCCACCTCGTTGTAGGCCTCTTCCCGCGCCGTAGAGTCGGAGACGTCGGCCGCAGGCTCCTCCACGTCATCGAGAGCGACAAGCGTCTGACGCTTTCTCAGAACGTCGCTGCACGCATTGCGGACCACACGGATGCTCAGGGCTTCCACCTCCCGCGGTTCGTCCACATGGCGGTAGTTGGTCCACAAGCGCACAAAGGCTTCCTGCAACACGTCGGACGCGTCGTCCTCATTGTGCAGCCATCCCGAGGCCAGGCGGTCCAGCCGTCGGCGCAGGCGTTGGAATGTGGTCAGTACTACTTCTTCACTCATTCATGCGGTGCCGCTCCCGAGGGAGCTCGTCTATTTATTAAACGCAAAAGTAACCGAAATGTAACATCCGGAACGGAACTTTTTTCAAAAAATCGTAACTTTGTCCCACAAAACCTCCGAAACATGACGATTAAAGAAACTTGGATAACCCTAAACGGCGTGCGGTTGCGCGGACACCATGGGGTATTGGAACAGGAACGCACGGTGGGCGGCGACTTCGTGATCAACGTGTCGCTGCGTGTGTCTATTGACGACGCAGCCCTGCTCCGCGACGATCTGGAAGGCACGGTCAACTATGCCGAAGTGCACCAAGTCATTAAGAACGAATTTTCCCGCCCGTCGAACTTGATAGAACACGTGGCCTACCGCATGGCCGACGCCCTGCTGGAGCATTTCACGCGCATCCGGGCCGTGCGTATCACCGTAGAGAAGATAGCGCCGCCCATGCAGGCCGACTGCCGCAGCGCGGCGTTCACCCTGGAGGCCGAGAGGTAATCATGGACATCATCCTCTCCGCCGAAATCCGCCGCGCCTGCCCCGCCCTCCGTGTCGGTGTGCTCGAAGCCGAAGTGGTCAACACGCCCTACAACGCCGCCCTGTGGCTCCGCATCCATGAGACCGAAGCCAACATGCGCCAGACCCTCACCACCGAGAGCCTCAAACTGTTGCCCGGCATCCGCGCCACCCGCGAGGCTTACAAAACGCTGGGCAAAGATCCCAGCCGCTACCGTCCCAGCAACGAGCAACTGGTGCGCCGTCTCCTGCAGGGCAAGGAACTCTATCAAATCAACACCCTCGTCGACATCAACAACCTGGTCTCCGTGCGCTGGGGCTACAGCATCGGCGGTTTCGACGTCAGCCTCATCCAGGGCCACACGCTCACCCTCGGCGTGGGACGCGCCGGCGAGCCTTACGATGGCATCGGACGCGGGCCGCTCAACATCGAGGGACTGCCCGTCTACCGCGACACCGCAGGAGGCATCGGCACCCCCACCAGCGACCACGAGCGCACCAAACTCAGCCTGACCACCACCCGCCTGCTCTTCCTCATTAATGCTTATGACGGCAACAAAGAGCGACTGCAGGCATGCAGCGAAGACCTGCAGGCGCTGCTGCGGGAATATGCCCAGAGCGACGGCGGAACGTTCCGCATCATTTCTTAAACTTACAGCTACAACAAAGGCATTGGTGTCTTGAAGAACCAATGCCTTTGTTCTTTTAACGATGGCTTTTCCTGCCTTTCAGGAATATCCACACCAGGGCCGAAACGCCCAGCAGTACGGGATAGAACAGATAAGGAATGATTTCCGTGCTGCGCACGTGGGCACCCGTTCCGGCATAGACGGCCAGTCCGCTCGCGATGAGCAGTTGGGCACCGTAGGGAATGAGTCCCTGCACGCAGCAGGAGAAGGTGTCGAGCAAACTGGCGGTACGTCTCGGGTCCACTCCGAATTTCTGCGCAATGGCCTTGGCCAGTGTACCCACCGACAGGATGGCCACCGTATTGTTGGCCGTGCACAGGTTGGTCAGACTCACCAGAGCCGCGATGCTCAGCTCCGCCCCGCGTGCCGTACGCACCCGTCGCGTCAGTCCGCGCACCACCCACGTGATGCCGCCGCCCCGCCGTATCACAGCCAGCAGTCCGCCGGCCAGCAAGGCCACCAGAATGGTTTCGCTCATGCCCAGGATGCCGTTACCCGAAGCCGACAGCCACGACGCCACATCGCAACGCCCCGTCAGCAGGCCCACCGCACCGGTAAGCACCACGCCCAGAGCCAACACTGACAGCACGTTGATGCCCGCAATGGCCAGAGCCAGCACCACCGCATAAGGCAGCACCAGCCACCCGTTGGCTTCGCCCACGCTCCCCACCTCGGCCGAAGCCCCCTGGCCGACATACATATAAATAAGGAACGTCACCGTCGCCGCGGGCAGGGCTATCCACATGTTGGTACGGAACTTGTCGCGCATGCGGCAGCCCTGCGTACGTGTGGCCACCACCGTCGTGTCGCTGATGAACGACAGGTTATCGCCAAAGAACGCACCGCCCACCGCTGCCGCCACCAGCAACGGCGCCGACAGCCCCGTGGGAGCCGCCAGGTCCATGGCGATGGGCGTGAGAGCCACCGTCGTGCCCACCGACGTACCTATGGCCAGCGAAATGAGACAAGCCGAAAGAAACAGTCCGGGCAGTATCAGCCAAGGCGGCAACAGCGACAGCGTCAGATTCACCGTCGCCTCCACCGCCCCCATGGCCTTGGCCGAAGCGGCGAAAGCCCCGGCAAAGACGAATATCCACACCATCAGCAACAGGTCGCTCTCGCCTGCCCCGCGCGAAAACACGGTGATGCGACTCTCCAACGGCAGCCCACGCAGCGTGAACAGGGCATAAACCGCCGTAAGCACAAAGACCATCGGCAACGACACGCGCCCGAAATCGCCCAGCAACAGCCCCAATGCCACAAACAGCACGGCCATCACCAGCAACGGACTCAGTGCCAGCACCCCGTTACGGCGGGGACGCTCCGGAGAAGTCGCTTTCGTTTTCAAACGCATAACGGTTGCAAAATTACGAAAAAAACTCACACCGCCCCTTATCCCTCCCATTTCTTCCTGTTCATTGTTCATTATTCATTTTTAATTTTTCATTATTCATTCCCCAACGCCGCCAGGGGTCGCGATGTGCGCCGTTCAACGTCGCCCATCAGGGCGGTGGAACATCTGGCGCGCTGAGTCAACTCTCAACTCCCAATGTCGCCCGAAGGGCAAAAGTAGCGAAGCGAAAGTTTAACGTATGGCTCCACCCTCATTGTTCATTATTCTTCCTACTTCCGAAACGCCGCCTTTGCGCGCAGAAGTCCCACCTTTGCACCCCGAAACCGGACCTCTGCAAGAAGAAAATCAAAATTTCCGAACTTTTTCCTCGTTTGGGCGCAACATCTTG
>CAMZHB010000207.1 GCA_947306605.1 uncultured Prevotellaceae bacterium
GTATGGCCGCGCCCCTTGCTGTTGCGGAATTATCGGGGTTATTTCCAGTCGCTGAGGTCTTCCTCTTTCTCTATGTATGAGGGAATTTGCTCGAAGATGGCTTTGATGCGCTGGGTGTCGAATTTCGGTGTGCGGTCGTAGAAGTAGATACCGTTCTTTTCCTGCTCCACGTCGGTGATTTGGGTGTAGCAGAAGGCGGTGACGTACTTACAGGCCTTGAGGGCTTTCACCTGCTTGTCGAGGATGTTGTAGAAGTCTTCCAGCGTGTCGATGTTGGAACCGTAGCCCCACGAGGTGGCGCGCTCTTCGGGTTTAATCCAAGGCAGTCCGCCGAACTCGTCAACCATGTAGGGCTGGCCGGCGAAGTTGGCCAGATACTTCTTGTTGGGTTGGTTACGATAGGGCTCCACGCCTTTCTTCACGGTCAGGTGTTCCACCAGTTTGTCGTAGTCGCGGGCATAGTCGTGGACACTCCAGATGTCGGTCTTCACGTGTCCGTCGCCCGACACGTCGTTGACGGGACGCGTGGGGTCGATGGCCTTGGTGAGGTTGTAGACGTCGTTGATGAAGCGCACGTAGACGCCGCCGTCCTTGCTGTCCCATGTTTCGTTGAACGGGGTCCAGACGACGATGCTGGGATGATTGCGGTCGCGCACCACGATGTCGGCCCATTCGCTCATGAAGTTACGGGCGGCCAGGTCGCTGTTCACGTCGAGGCCCCAGCTGGGTGTTTCGCCCCAAGTGAGGTAACCGAGTTTGTCGGCCCAATAGTAGTAGCGCTCTTCAAACACCTTCTGGTGCAGGCGGGCACCGTTGAAGCCCACGGCCTTGCTCATCTCGATGTCGTGCTTCAGGGCCTCGTCGGTGGGTGCCGTCCAGACGCCTTCGGGATAAAAGCCCTGGTCGAGCACCAGGCGCTGGTAGTAAGGTTTGTTGTTCAGATAGAAGTAGCCGTTGGCCACGTGCACCTTGCGCATGCCGGCGTACGACTTCACCTCGTCGATGACCTGGCCGGCCTTGTTCTTGACGGTGTACTTCAGGTCATAGAGGAACGGTGATTCGGGCGACCAGAGCTTCATGCCTTTCACGGGGAGCACAACGACGGTTTCGTCGGCGCACTTCACGGTCTTCTGGGCGACGGTCTTCTTGCCGTCCATGAGCTGCACGGTGAGCATGTTGTCATTGGAGGCCTGGTAGAAGGCGGGCCGTATGACGAGTTGCTGCTGGTCGATGTCGGGCGTGGCAATGACTTCCTTGAGGCCTTCGGCGTCAATGGGCTCGAGCCATACGGTCTGCCAGATACCCGTGGTACGGGTGTAGGCGCAGCCGTAGCTCTTCAGCACGGTGCACTGCTTGCCGCCGGGCTGCAGGTGTCCGCGCAGGTCGTCGAGCACGCGGACCACGAGGTTGGCTGTTTCGCCAGGCGTCACGAAGTCTGTGATGTCGAAGCCGAAACTGGAGCCCGTGCCATAGTGGCGGCCCACCAGTTTGCCGTTCACATAGATGTGGCTTTCATAGTCCACTGCACCGAAGCGCAGGAAGACTTTCTTGCCGGCCCAGGCGGCGGGCACGGTGAATGAGCGCTGGTACCAGAGGGACGAGATGAAATCGGTGTATTCCACACCGCTCAGTTTGCTCTCGGGGCAGAAGGGCACGGTGATTTTACCGTCAAGTCCCTTGGAATTGGTGTAACCTTTCGACACGCCGGAACGGCCGAAGTCGAAGGCGTAAGTCCATGTACCGTTGAGGTTAAGCCAATCGGCACGTTCAAACTGGGGACGGGGATACTCGGGGCGCGGCGTCTGGGCGCTGGCCGTCGTGGTGTTGCCCAACATCATGGCGATGGCGGACAACAGAAAGAACTTTTTAATTTGCATAGTTTACTGTTTAATGTATTTTTTAGTCTTGCTATTGAGTAAATCACCACAAAGATACGTCTATTTTATGGAAAAATGGTACTTTTGCGGCATGAAATCATTCTTTGTTACATTATTTGTCGCATTTTTCGCAGCCATTCTGGCGTTGCTGCTCACGGCCTGCCGTGGCGACGACCGCTCGGGCGAACAACCGTTCGCGCCAACGGTGGTTACCGCTCCGGTCAGCGTGGAAGGCGGCACGGTGACCATGCGCGGCGTCGTCACCGCTTCACCCAACAGCAGCCTCATCCGCTGCGGTTTTTACTACGGCAACGACACCATAGACTGCGACACGCTCCTTCCGGAAGCGGCTTACGATTTCACCGCCGTCTTCAGAAATTTGACCGCGGGCGACTACTACACCTTCGCCTTTGCCGTGAACGGTATCGGTGTCAGCTACGGCGACACGGTGCGTTTCACTATTCCCTGACCCGATTAACACTTTTAACAAATAAGCCTTAACCTTTTCGAGGTTGAGGCCGCACTTCGGATTTTCGAAGCGGGACCTCGGGGCGCAAAAGCGGCGTTTCAAAAATCACAAACGCCGCTTCAAATTTGCCTTCCCAAAATTCCACACCGCGCGTAGTTACGTTTCCCCCGGCATATAAAAAGAGAGCGCTTGAAACCGTAGATTTCAAGCGCTCCCGTTTTATGAGACTATGCCTTAACGACGCGACATCGTTTGCAACTGAAAGCTGCGCACGGTGTAGAGGTACTGTCCGTAGGCAAAACTGATAGTGAAATCGGCCATGCCGTTGCGCAGATTGTTTTTGCCATAGAGCTCGGCCGTATAGCGCACGGAGCGTCCGGGAGCAATGGAAGCCACAATGGCGGTGGGCGACACCATGACTTTCTTGGTGCCCTCGACATTGACCACCGGCGTCACGTTGTAAACGGTGGAAGGGCCGGCGTTGCGGATTTCGAACACCAGTTTGGCACGCTCACCGGCATCGATGGCGCGGTTGTTGTTATGGTCCACAAAACGCAGGTTATCAATCTGCAGGTCACGGTAACCGTCGGGCACAGCCGGTGCAGCGGCGGTCGAACGGCCGGCACGGTGGGGACGACGGTTATACTCGTCGGTGGCATCGTAGTCCTTCGACCCTTTTTCTTCCTTCGGGGCAGTTACGGCCGCACCCGTGGCACCGCCGATAATCATACCGAGGGCCGCACCGGCATCAGCGCCACGCGGGCCACCCATGAGACCTCCTATGCTGGAACCGAACACGCTGCCAAGCATGCCGCCCATGTACATGCCACCCAACTGTTGCGACGACTCGCAGCCCGACAACAGCAGGGCCGCTCCCAAGAGGAATACACTTAGTTTCAAAATTGTCAAAGCCGCCGTTTCCACTTCACTTCGTCCGTTGTACCGTCGGCAGCGACAACCTTGAACGTGTCTTCCTCCGACTGGAATTTCACGGGAGAGAACGTCCAGATGACACCGCTGTTCTCACCCGACGACGTGAGCGTCTCGACCTTCTGCCCGTTCTGGTAAAGCGTCAGGTTGGCGGCGTTGCTGTAGACCTTCACCGTGACGGGCTCGTCGG
>CAMZHB010000208.1 GCA_947306605.1 uncultured Prevotellaceae bacterium
GTTCGAATCCTGTTCTCTCCGCAATGGTATCGCTATAGTAAACTGATGTTCAGTAAGACTATGGCGATTTTGTTTCTATATTACCTAATAATTCACCTCAAAACACTCTTCTATATATAGCAAATGAGGATTGTTACATAAAAAACATCGAAAAATCGCCCCGTTTTATCTCATTTTGTGTATTTTTGTGCCCAAATGTTTGTTGTTAAGATGAGTATTCATCAACACCTCTGTTTTTACATGAAGTCATTACTAGTAGCATATTTCTTTATGTTTCCCTCTATTGTTTGCGCTCTGGAACCAGGTGATACAATCTCAGAGCCGTCAGTTAAGGAGAATCAGTTCAGCATTGTACTTGATGCTTTTTCACGTGGTGAGATTCGAAAGGGTGGTTTGCCTGAAGAGAGTGACGATAATCTTGCGTCATTTATTGTGGAGCGAACATTGCTGAAAATGTCCTATGAAAGGCCCGGCCTTATAGCCAGTGTCGCTGCCCAGCACAGCGGTACCTGGGGCAGCAACGAAACAAACAGTCTGAACATCTACGAAGCGTGGACCCAACTCCACTCTAAAGGCGGGTTCTTTGCCAAAGTGGGACGGCAGAGCATCAGTTACGATGACCAACGTATTTTTGGTGCCGACAACTGGGCCATGACAGCGATGTCGCACGACGCGCTGAAGTTGGGATATGAGGGCCACGGACATAAGATACACCTTATAGGGGCTTATAACCAAAATAACAAGAATAAGAATGGCGGCTCCTACTTTAGTGGCGGCATACAGCCCTACAAGAGCATGGAGGCTTTGTGGTATCATTACGATATGCCCCACATACCGCTGGGCGCTTCTGTGCTTTTTATGAATGTGGGTATGCAAAACAGTGATATTGTTAAAGACACATGTACTTTCTACCAACAACTGACCGGTGCATATTTCAGCTATCGTCCCAGCCGTTTTTCGGCCGAGGCCGCATTCTATTACCAGTTCGGAAAGCAGGAAGACGGACTTCCTCTGGAAGCGTGGATGGCCAGTACGAAACTAGCTTATAGACCCCGGAATAACCTTAGAGTTTATGCTGGTTACGACTATCTTAGCGGTGACAAAGATTTTGCCGTACCCGCCAAAGGTATGATAGGGTTGATACGACATAGAACGATTCGTGGTTTCAGTTCCATTTACGGTTCGCATCATAAATTCTATGGCGCTATGGATTTCTTCTATGTCACCACTTATAATGGAGGCTTTACCCCGGGACTGCAGAATATATATATAGGTAGTTCCTACAGTCCAGTGAAGAATCTCATGCTGGGTCTTTCATACCACTATCTGGTTACTGCCACTAGCCTTAGAGACAACGACCGTTCGCTAGGGCACGAAGTGGAGTTGTCGGCTTCATACCGATTGATGAAAGATGTCACGTTAAGCGCTGGTTACTCATTTATGCGGGGAACAAAGACCATGGAAGCCCTGAAGCGTACGTCGAACGACCGGCAGTTGCAGTGGGCATGGCTAATGTTGTCCGTCTCGCCAAAAGTGTTTACCACCATGTGGTAAATTGATATGAATGAAAAGCCCGTCATCAACCGATGACGGGCTTTTCATTATTCTATGGTATTTTTACAGTATGCCTTGGGCCATCATAGCGCGTGCTACTTTCATGAAACCGCTTATGTTTGCTCCCATCACATAGTCTGTCGTGCCGTCTTGCCGTTTGCCATATTTCTGGCATTGGGCATGAATGTCAGCCATGATACGCTGCAGTTTTTGGTCAACTTCCTCTGCCGTCCATGACAGTTTCATGGCGTTCTGACTCATTTCAAGTCCCGACACACTCACACCGCCAGCGTTGGAGGCTTTGCCTGGTGCGTACAGCAGACCATTCGACTGGAAAATCTTGATGGCTTCAGGAGTTGACGGCATGTTGGCGCCTTCACTGACGGCGATGCATCCGTTGTCGACCAATATCTGGGCTTCTTCTGCCGAAATCTCGTTCTGCGTTGCGCTTGGCATGGCAATGTCACACCGCTCTCCCCACGGACGTGCCCCGGGAACGTATTTGACACCGTATTTCTCGGCATATTCCCAAATGCGTCCGCGATAGAGATTCTTCAGCTCCATGATATAGTCCAATTTTTCCCGGTCGATGCCGTCGGGATCGTAGATATAGCCGTCGCTGTCGGAGAGTGTCACTACTTTTGCCCCTTCTTGAATCAGTTTTTCCACGGTGTACTGTGCCACGTTTCCTGCACCCGACACGGCCACGACCTTTCCTTTCAATTCCAGGTTCCGTGTGCCAAGCATGTGTTTCAGGAAATAAACGTTACCATAGCCGGTGGCTTCGGGGCGTATCAGGCTGCCGCCAAATTCGAGGCCTTTGCCCGTCAATGTACCGGTGTTTTCGCGGGCCAACTTCTTATACATACCATAAAGGAAGCCGACTTCACGTCCGCCTACTCCTATGTCTCCTGCGGGAACATCGGTGTCCGCGCCGATATTGCGCCACAGTTCGGTCATGAAAGCCTGGCAGAAGCGCATGACTTCGGCATTCGATTTGCCGCGGGGCGAGAAATCGCTGCCACCTTTGGCTCCGCCCATCGGTAATGTGGTCAGTGCGTTCTTGAATGTCTGTTCGAAAGCCAGGAATTTCAGAATGGAAAGGTTGACCGACGCGTGGAAACGTATGCCGCCTTTGTATGGGCCAATGGCATTGTTATGCTGGATTCGGTAGCCCATGTTTGTCTGCACCTGCCCTTTGTCGTCAGTCCATGTGACGCGGAAAGAGAAGATGCGGTCGGGAATGCACAGGCGTTCTATCAGATTGGCTGCTTCAAACTCCGGGTGTTGGTTGTATACCGGTTCAATGGAGTGTAACACTTCAGTGACGGCCTGAATGTATTCCGGTTCATGGGGAAACCGTATGGACAAATTCTCAATTACTTGTTCTGTTTTCATCTTCCACTTTTGATTGTATTATACCTTCATTCGTTGCAAAATTACAAATTTTCGATGAAAAACTATACAAAATGAAAGAAAATTGTAAAGAAAGTCGGCAAAACGTCACGTTTTGACACATGGACAGAGCAAAGTGGCAAGAAAAGTCTAAACGGACTTGTCAAAACGCGAGAAATGTGCCTTTATGGTGCTGATGAAAGTGGTCTCGCGCAGTAGCAAGTGAATGGACCACCAAGCAGAGAGGCAGAAGACGGGAATGCCGACGCCATATTTGAGCCACGAATTTTCTTGGAGGGCGAAGAAAAGACCGGCGGCGAGAAGCAGTCCTTGTCCCAGTCCGACACGAATGGCTCGGGCTGAGAAGCGGAAATGGTACTTTACATGATAGACAGTAGCTATCATCAACAGGTCGAACAGATTGGTCGCTGTCAGTGCCAGACCCGAGCCCA
>CAMZHB010000209.1 GCA_947306605.1 uncultured Prevotellaceae bacterium
TACAGCGTTCCTATGGTGCGTTATTATATCATGTTTATGGTTGGCGGGCGTATGTGCGTGCTTTTTTCTTCGCTTTGTCAGGAAGCCGCAAGCGTTTGTGTCACTTCTTCCCGGTTTTCAGAAGGCAGTTGGAAGGCATCGCTTACATTAAAACGACAGAAAACAGATAAAAACTATTGCGATGACGCTCGAAATCGCCATTTGTACCCTTAACGCAGGTCTTTTGCGTGTTCCCGACATCCTGCTGCCCGAACGCGATGATGTTTGCTATCTGGTGGCGTGGCAATGCACTGACGTTTCGTTTGACAACTTGGCAGATGATCCAAGGCTGATTCGCGATGATGTACGTATTGTTCGCACCGAAAGCAAGGGCTTGGCGCGTAACCGTAACGTGGCTTTTGAGAATGCCTGTGCCGATATCTTGTTGATAGCCGACGATGACGTTCGTTACGAAAACATTTGTTTTGACCATATCATCAGGACGTTTCAGAACAACCCGTCTTTAGACATTGCTTGTTTTCAGGCTTGTACTTATGAAGGTAAGCCCATTCGCAATTATGCTTCATATCCGTTCCATTATGCCGACCAACCGCGTGGCACCTATTTTATTTCGTTCGAAATCGCCGTTCGCCGCACTTCGTCATTGCCCTCTTTTGACGAGCGCTTTGGCTTGGGCGCACCATTTCTTGGGGCAGGAGAGGAAGAAGTATTCTTGTGGGAAGCCCATCGCTGCGGATTGAACATCCAATACTTCCCGTTGGTAGTGGTGCGTACAGACCCGCAAACCACAGGCATGCGTATGGCAACTGATGCCAGTGTCCAACGTGCCAAGGGAGCAGTGCTTTGTCTGATGCATGGTCCGTTCAGTGCATGGCTGCGTTGTTTCAAGTTCGTATATTTCTGTTCACACTTTCCTCATCCTCATTCTGCATTGCGCGAAATGACACGGGGAATAAAATACATTTGCCAATGTCGCTCGTAAGCGTCGTTATCCCGTATCGCAATAGGGCTGCTTTTTTGGCTAAGACGTTGCAGAGTGTCGTCGACAGCGACTACCGCCCGCTTGAGTTATTGCTCGTGAACAATCATTCCACGGATAATTCCGAGGAAGTGGCTCGTGCGTTCTTCAAATCCCATTCTGTCGAAAACGTAACCATACATTATTTGAACGAAGAAAAACCTGGTGCTGCCGTTGCCCGAAATCGAGGATTACAGGAAGTTTCCGGTGAAATGGTATACTTTTTCGACAGCGACGACGAACTGTCTCCCGATTTCTTTTCGTGGGCTGTGGCAACATTGCGAGAACACGACGCTGATGTCGTAGCCACTGCTACACGCATGGTTTGGCCCGACGGCTGTGAAACTCTCCGGAAATACCTCAAACGCCTCACTTTGTCCGGTCAGATACTTACTGGACAATTGGCCACGCAGTCCATGTTTTTCCGTACCGAATGGTTACGTCAACAAGGCGGATGGAATGCCTCCGTGCGTTTTTGGGACGATTGGGAGCTCGGTGTCCGTGTACTTCTTTCGCGTCCAAAGATGGTGTGGGATGCCTGTCGCGTGTATCACCATGTGTTGCAGCACGATGACAGTTTGACGGGAACATCCCTGTCAGCCTCCTTCGCATCATTGACGGTAGCTTTTGAAAGTGTGGAGACGCAGTTACGGTCCGATGTCACCCTTGCTGGCAGAGCCAAGCGTCGCGCCTGGCGTGCCTTGGCCTATCGTGAAGCCATTGTTGCAGGTACTCTGTTCACTGAAGGACATGCCGATGATGCCCGACGGACTCTCAATCGCGCACTAGGCATCGCTCCAGACAGAAGTAGCCGTATGGTTTCATGGATATTATATCACTATACGCGACATGGCGGACGCGGTGCTTGGCGTATAGCTTTGTGGGGTTGCTGAACGGTCGCTTTTTCCGTCACAACCCTTTTTTATTCATCTGTTCCGTCCAAAAATCCAGATAGCGTTGGGCCACGCTCACGTGGTCATGGTGCTTACGGATATATGCCACACTTTGGCGTGACAAGCCGGCAATCTCCTCCCGATGTTCTGCCAAATGGCGCAAGGCTTCGTAAACACTCTCTTCATTGGGTTCCACATTTACGATAGGACGCAGTTCCCGCTCGCATAATATCTCGTAATTCTCCGATTCGCCTCCGCCCACAACGACCAGGCCTTTCCCCATGGCCAACAGGGCGTTCATCCCCGGTGTGTAGCTGTAGAGCTGGTCGAGCAGCACATCGCTGTTGTTCATCAGCCGTTCGTATTCGGCGTAAGGCACGGACTCCACCTTTACGATTTCACACGATTCGGGAAATTCCCGCTGCACCCGTTCCAACGCTTTCAACATGATGTCAGTTCCCTTGTAGGCGTCACGTCCGCGCTGCACACCGACGAAACATCTCATCTTCTTGTCGTCGCGCACCGCTTTGGGCGTAAGCGAAGACAAATCGATGGGGAAAGGAATATACCGCAGTTTGTCGGAGAAGTAAGGGCGGTACGATGCATCGTACTCGTAAAGTCCTGAAATGATACCGTCGCAGTCGCTGGCCACCAGTTCGTTCAACTTTCCCTTGGCTCCCTTCAGCCAGTCGGCTATCCAAATCCGGTTGTCTGCGTTCTCGCGCACATGGCTCCCCATGTTGAAGTCGCTGTATCGGAACGTGCGGCAGTCCATTCCCGCCTTCACCCAATAGTGGTCCATGCCGAAAGCTCCGAGGAACAGGCTGCGGTTTTGTCGGCGTACCCTGCGGTAGAACGGTCCGATGCGTTCCGCCTTGAGTTCAAGGAACACCGGGTTTATCAGTTGCACCACATCGAAGTCCTTCAGTTTGGGCATCAGGCGACAGACGTCGGCGTAGTAACGCAATCCGCTCCACTTGCTCCGGCCCTTGCGGCGCAAATCAATGTCGCGGGGATAGTTTTTCCACACGTCACCGTCCGAAACCACTGTCACGTCGTGACCCAGCTGTCGCAGACCTTCGGCCAACGTCCAATGCACGTTGCTGTATTCGCCCAACAAGAGTATCTTCATACGGCAGACAAAGTTACGAAAAAACGAGGGCAGAGCAAGAAAAATGAAACAAAGTTTCAAGTTTTTGCTATGCCGAGTGTCAGTAACTTCTCTAAAGTTACGACAATTCAACCACTCCCCGGCACTCTGCGGTCCAAATTATTGCAACAACAGCCCTCTCAGGTTTCCTGTGTTCAATCAAAAAACGCCCACTTTTTTGATATTCCGTGGGCCGAGGTGTTTTTTCGGGGCTTAAAAGTGGGACTTCGGGCCGCAGAAGCGGCGTCTCAAAAATTTTTTAAGCCGCTTTTTGTAAACATTTTTTTGCCTAATTTTATTCTCTCAATTATTTTTAACATT
>CAMZHB010000210.1 GCA_947306605.1 uncultured Prevotellaceae bacterium
ATGGCATAGGCCAAGGCCGCGCTTGTGATGTATTTGCCGGAAAACTCGCCATACCAGGTCACGTTTTTCTGATGTTTCTGATTGCGGCGGAAGTACATCTCCACCATGCCGGGGTTGGCATAGGGTGCTTGGAGCAGCCAATGCTCCATGTTGGCTTCAAAACGTTCGCCCATAGGGCCGTGGAGAGTCATGCGCGGGACTTCTGTCGTCGACCGGGACGAACCTGTCAGTGTGGAAAGCCCCAGAAGAACGGCCACCCATGCGCTCCGCCAATGCCGCGGCACCCATGAGTGGCATGAGTATTGTCGAAGGTGCATCTGTCCTGAGTATTTTAACGTTTACGATTACAAAGTAACCATTTTCCTCCGACATGGCCAAACGTTAGCCTCAGCTTTTTGACAGAAAGGTGCAGGAAACCGCGACGAAAACGCATATAGGCGCAACGAAAACGGATTTAGTTTTTCCTATATCGCATTTAGGCGCGACGAAAACGGATAAAGACTTCCCGACATGGCGCCACCAGTCCCTTATTACCCATTGTAAAGAAAAAAAACGTTATTTCGGAAAAAATCTCCAATTTTGTACTTAACATTGTCCCGTTTGTCCGTTATAAGAGTGAGATGACACAAGAAACGTTCGTAGAATTGGTCCTCCCCATGCGTCGTCGGTTTCAGCAGTTGGCTCGAACCTTCTTCGGCAGCCGCGAAGACGCCGAGGACGCCGTACAAGACACGCTGCTTCGCCTCTGGCGGTTGCGCGACGCGCTGCCTACGGAAGGTTTGGAAGCCTATGCCACGCGGGTGGCCAAGAACGTGTGCATCGACCTCTGGCGCCGGCAGCAGCAAGCGCCGCAGGGCCTGAACGACATTGAGGAACCGCTCCACAGCGACACACCCTTAGGGCGGATGGAAGCCCGCGAGACGGAGCAACGCCTTGCCCAACTGATAAAGCAACTGCCCGAGCGCCACCGCCTGCTGCTGCGCATGCGCCATGAGGACGGGTTGCAGACCGACGAGATAAGCCGACTCACCGGCATCCCCTCACGCAGCGTGAGCGCCATGATTTCAGAGGCGAAGGCACGGCTGCGAAAAGCAATAAACCAAGATATTTGACAGGAAACAAAATGAGACAAGACCAAAACGTTCAAGACGACTGGCTGGACCGCCTCGCCTTCCCCGAGGAAGACACGGCCGCCTGGACCGACGAGGCGAAAGCCGCCGAATTCGACGCCCGCCTGCGTCGCCGCCGCAGACCTTATATAATAGGAATGCGCCTGCTGGCCGCCGCGGCCATGCTGACGGCCGTATTCGTGGGCGTGAAGCAGTGGCCGGCCCAACCGGTTGAAACGGCTGTCGCTCCCCAAGCGCCCGTTGTGACGGCACAGGCAGTACCAGCTGCCGAGCCCGCTCCGCAGCCCACATTGATGGCCCAAAGCGAGCCGTCCGCGAAGCCCAGCCGCAGGGTTATAAAGCAGAAACCGGTGCCCCCGGTGGAAACGGAGCCTGCAGAAGAGGCCGAAACACCCGAAACTGCAGAAGAGGTCATGACCCCGGCGCTTTCCACGACCGAAGAACTGCTGGCAGACCTGTCAGAGGCCGACCGCGAACGGTTGCTGCTCTGTCTGGCCGAATTGGAACAGCAGAAGGAGACGCATCGCCGTCAGGCAGCCGCAAGAAAAGCGCAACAGCAACGCGAAATGGAACTGGTGATTGCCCTGCTGGCGAAAGAACCGGCAAAGACTCAGGCCGGCACCGTGATTGTACAGAACAGTTAAACTTTTAATTATAATAAAAATGAAACCAATCAAACTCACCCTGCTCCTCTTGGTCGTGAGCCTCACGGCAGGAGCGCAAAACCAAGAAATCGAAACTGAACTGCGGTCGTTCTTGCAGTCAGGAGGATTCACTGTTTCGCAGAGCACCACACAGGAACGCGATGTGAACCAACCCGGCGCACCGATGAAATCCATGTGTTACCTGTGGGACTTTACCTGCAATGAGAGTCAACTGCCAACACTCCAACAAATGGCAGACTACATGACGGCATGTTCGATCGAACCGCTGTGTTACTTTGTAAAGACGCACACGCCGGGCAGCACGGACTGGCACGACATCCTCATCGGCGACGACCCTAACCAGAAAGTGGAACTGGGACGCTCGGCCACCAGCCACTACACGATTATCAATTTCCTCGATGCCAACGACAGCACCAAGAGCCACCGCTATGCCTACGCCCTGGAGTGGCAGGAGGCAGGTGCGCCGTTCAAACTGGTGGAAAAGAACGGCAAACTGACGAAGCAGCCGGTAACGGAGAAGAAGTATAAAGGCAAGGTGGTGATAACCTACGCCAGCATCCCCGGGAAGGGGCAAAAGGCGGAGAAACAGGAGTTGTCAATTAAACTGAATGATTCTGATCTGATGGTCATGGCCCAAGGCATCGCAAACATAAAGAATATTGAGGAATTTATCGAGGCTTTCACTCAGATAGAAACCCTATATATGATGAATCCCGGACTTCGTGAACCGCTGTCGAGGGTTTTGTATGCACTTGCCAGCCAGGGGACGCGCTTTGCCACCCATCCGGATCAGTATAAGGCCTACGGTCAACGGTTGAAAAGTCTCATAGACCTGAGCAAACTTGACGGTGAGGATAGTTCAATCCTCGCTACGCTCGAGTTGGCCATCAAAACGATAACGAGAATGAACAAATAAACGATGAACAAAATAGAACGCGTTATGAAAACGACAGAAAAACTGATAATGGTTCTCATGCTCTGCATGATATTCACAGTAGGCTACGCCCAATCTGATACGAACGACGGAAAGGAGACGGCCGGCTGGTCGCCGGCCGGCATACAGACGTTGCAGTATGACAAGAATCTCAAGAAGGATGCCGTCGCGGAACCTAAACTGATTTCGAGCCAGGAGGACTACGATCCGATGGACTACAACACTTGGCCCTGCTTCGAGATGCCGGCTGGCACGGTCAAAGACGGGTCGTCGCGTGGCCGGAAGGACGACATCATCCTCTTGTGTTCCGAAAAGGCAACCTACCTCTTTGAAATACATCAAATGATGTGGGATAAGATGTATTTCCACACGTCAGCCACAAGTTTCATCCGCGACAGCCGCACGGGGCAGAAGTATTACGTGATGGACCATGTGGGCGCACCGCTCGACGTATGCTATTGGATGCAGGGCAAGGCGGGCCGGTTCTTCTACTCGGTGAGCATCTATCCGCCACTGCCCAAGACATGCACCGTGGTGGACATCGGCCAGGACAGCCACCCTGAAACCGCGCCCGGCACGACGGGATGGGCTCGCCCAGAGACACTGATGAAGATTCCCGTACGCGAACTGCAGGCCAACCAGCGCAAAAT
>CAMZHB010000211.1 GCA_947306605.1 uncultured Prevotellaceae bacterium
TTATAGCCGACCTAAATTTAGGTCGCTTGCAACCTTAACTAACTGTTTTGTATCTTCGCAGCGGAATTCCATTCGGGAGCTCCGCTGCGAACCTTTGTTGTAGGAAGGCAGCACGGATAAAACAGAGCGCAGGCTCCCATTGTCTGGATCGGTAATCTGTCCGGCTTTGATTCCAGCAACGCGTGATGGACGGTATTTCTCTTCATATTAAGAAAATGAATAGAAACAACTCTTTAAGAGCAGACAACGATAAACTGTCTCAGCTCTATGCCGCCACTCAGGGCGGACTCGACATTATCCTTGACCTCGTGCCACAGGCGGAGGTCGCAGTTAGTAACCCAAAGCGGAAGTTCAAGTTCCGGACCGAAGAGCGAACGCCGTCGGCCATGCTGTTGCCGCCAAAGGACGGCGACGGGTGCTGGCGGCTCATAGACTACGGTCTGGCCGACGCTCAGCGGGCGTTCTCACCCATCGACCTGTACATGCGCGAACGCGGGTATGGGCAGATGGATTTCTATGTGGCGCTCCAAGAACTCTGCGAACAGTTCGGCGTGGCCGACGTGCTATCCAAGAAGGTGAACAAACCGCTCGTGGAGACACGGCCGGCCCTGGAGGACGAGCCCAACGGCTACCGCCAGCTGAAGACGGCACAGGGCTTCACGGCCGACCTGAAGCGTACGTGGGGGCCGCGCGTAACGGCTGAGACACTTGCCGCACTAGGCTGGAAGCAAGTGGAATGGTGGTCGTACACGTGGCAGGACAAGGACGGACGGCTGATGACCACCATCCGCCACCAGACCGACACCTACCCCATTTTCGCATTGCAATGCGAAGAGGCCAACGCAGAATTGCATTCGCAGGTGTTTCACAAAATCTACGAGCCCTGCAATCCTGAGAAGCAGTTCAGATTCTGCTTCATCGGAGTGAAGGCGAAAAACTATCTCTATGGTCTGGATACGCTGCGAAGAGCCTGGCAGCTGAACAACGAGCAGAAACTGAAGCAGGTGGTGCTCACCTCGGGCTGCAGCGATGCCGCCAATGCAATGAGCATGGGCTACCAGCCTGTATGGCTCGACTCTGAGACGGTGGAACTATCGCCGTCACAACTGGCCACGCTGAAAACTTATGCCAACGAGGTGGTGAACATCCCCGACATCGACCCTACGGGCGTGACGATGGGCAAGCGGCTGGCACTGAAGTATCCCGAGATTCGCACGGCATGGATTCCGCGCGACCTGATGCGGCTGCACGACAATCGCGGCCACTGCCGAAAAGACCTGAAAGACTACCTTCAGCTTCATCCGCAGCCGGAGATGATGGAGCGGCTGGTCAGCAGTGCGCTGGCAGCAAAGTTCTGGCGCGAAGTGCGCGACAAGAACGGCAACGTAACCGACTATCAGCTGTCGGCCACGTCCATGAGCTATTTCCTTGCCCTCCACGGCTACTTCACGCTGTGCAACGACGACCGCAAGGAACCGCTCTACATCCACATACTCGACGGCGTGGTGACGCCCATAGTGGCCAAAAGCGTGCGCACATTCATAGCCAACTGGGCGCAGAAACAGGCACTGCCGCAGGCACTGCAAGACCGCATCATGCGCTCCAGAGACCTGCCCTCCGACCAGCGCAGCATACTCATCGAACGCAACGACCTGGACTTCACTTCGGCCACCGACCACTCGCAGAACTTTTTTTTCAAGAACTGCTGGGAGGAGGTAACCGACGCGCAGATTGTGCGCCATGAGTATAAAGAACTCACCAACCGCAACGTGTGGGCCAGCAACATCATCCCGCACGAATTCCGCACAATGAAACCGCAGTTCACTTGGGAAGTTGTGGACGGACACTACGCCATCAAGCCCACTGCCGATGCGCAGAGCAAGCTGATGCAAGTGATTTGGAACACGTCGCGCCTGTACTGGCGCAAGGAGATGGAGCATGGCGAAGAGCTCAGCAACGAGGAGAAAGCCGAAGAAATGCAGAACTTTGTGGCTAAGGTGGCCAACATCGGCTACCACCTCTGGGCCAACAAAATCGAATCAGAGGCTTGGACAACGGTCTGTATGGATGCCAAGCGAGGCGAGAACGAGAACGAATGCAACGGCCGCTCGGGCAAGTCGTTCTACCTGAAGGCTATCGGTAAGATGGTCAACATGTTCTCGGTCACGGTAACCAAGAAAAGCAACCTGGAAAGTCAGTTCCTCTTCGACGGAGTGACCGAGGCCACGCGACTGGTGGTCATCGACGAGTGCCCCAAGCAGTTGCCCGTTCAGTATTTTTTCGACAGGATCACTGGCGACTTCGTTGTAGAGAAGAAAGGACAGAGTGCTTACTCCATCCCGTTCAGCCGGAGTCCGAAGCTGGCCATGGGCACCAACTACGTCATTCTGCGCAACGATCCCAGCTGGATGGGGCGCATGTGGATGCAGGTATTCAGCGACTATTATCACGTGAAGACCGACACCAACGACTACCTCGAAACCCGTCAGATAAGCGACGACTTCGGCTGCGACCTGATGCGCACCGGCTATCCCGAGCAAGACTGGCAGCAGGACATTGCCTTCATGCTCCAGTGCCTTCAGTTCTATCTCTCATTGCCAGCCGGCGAGCGCAAGCAAATGCCGCCAATGACGCAGATAAAGAGCCGCCAGCAGCATGCCGCCGTGGGCAACGTGTTCGAGGAATGGGCCGACGCTTATTTCGATGACGACAGGCTGGACAAAGCACTTCGAAAGGTTGAAATATACAGTGACTTCAAACGTGAAACAGGACTTGACTATACGTCAAACCGATTCGTCAGAAAACTCAAGCAGTACTGCCTGCTGAAGGATTTTGTTTATAATCCAGCCACCGTTACAGGACTAGACGACGACGGTTTGAACTGGAAAAAACGAACTGGTGAGAAGACTGAGGATTACTGCTTCCTGCAAACCTCTGATTCGAGGAACAGTTTGAAAAAAGCCGCAGAAGAAGAAATTCCATTCTAGTCGGCCATTCTCTATGCGTCAGGAGGGATAGTCTTTTTGATTATCCCTCCTGTTCCTTTGTTCCACTGTTCCACTTTTATATATTTCTCCGCTTGTATTTCTCTTTTTTATTTTTTACCCCTCTATTTTTGAGAATAAAAGTGGAACAGTGGAACATTAGTAAAAATATCAATCTATCTCATTGATTTTCAACACTATAAAAATGTTCCACTTTTTGTTCCACTGTTCCACTGTTCTACTTTTCAAATTTACGGCTCGCCAAGATAATAGAAGATGCTGGCCACCATCTTGGGGGTGAACGAGCGCTGGCTGGAGGTGTAGCCCAGTTGCTGCAGCTCTTGGGTGAGGTCACGGTTCAGTGCAATCCACCTCTTCAGTTTTC
>CAMZHB010000212.1 GCA_947306605.1 uncultured Prevotellaceae bacterium
TGGAAGAAATTATCCGACCCGTGGACAAAAAACTGCTGAAGGCAGAACTGACGCCTGAGCACCGTTTGCGCCGCACGAACAAGAGTCACAATGAAATCTACATTGTGACGTGGCAGACAGCCCCCAACGTGCTGCGTGAAATCGGTCGTCTGCGCGAAATCGCGTTCCGTGCTGCCGGCGGTGGCACCGGCCGGTCGCTCGACTTGGATGAATTCGACACAAGCAGGCATCCCTACCGTCAACTTATCGTGTGGAATCCCGATGAAGAGGAGATACTCGGCGGTTACCGCTATCTGCCGGGCGACGAAGTGGAAGTGGGAGCCGACGGCCAGCCTGTCTTGGCCACCAGTCACATGTTCCACTTCAGCCGCAATTTCATGGAAAATTATATGTCGCAGACGATAGAGCTGGGCCGCTCGTTCGTGACACTGGAGTACCAGAACACACGGCGTTCCATCTCGAAGAGTCTCTTCGCCCTTGACAACCTGTGGGACGGACTGGGTGCGCTCATGGTGGTAAAGCCCAACATGAAGTATTTCTTCGGCAAGATGACCATGTATCCCTCGTTCAACCGCAAGGGACGCGACATGATTCTCTATTTCTTGCGCAAACATTTTGGCGACAAGGACCAACTGGTTACTCCCATCACGCCGGTGCATCTGGAAACGGACGAGAACGAGTTGAAAGAGCTTTTCTGCGAAGACGACTTCCGCAACGACTATCGCATCCTCAACGGTGAGGTGCGTAAATTAGGCGTGAACATACCGCCGCTGGTGAATGCCTATATGGGGCTGAGTCCCACGATGCGTTTCTTCGGCACTGCTATCAACGAAGACTTCGGTCATGTGGAGGAGACAGGTATCATCATTGCAGTAGATGAGATTTTGGCAGAGAAGCGTGTGCGTCACATGGACAGTTTCGTACATGATCATCCGGAAACGATGGAAGCCTTGAAGAATTCCTTGAAATATCCCAAACAGATTTGAGGTTAGGAATATCATATAAGGAACTCCCCCGACGGCATTCTTGTCGTCGGGGGAGTTCTTTCGTCCGAGATTCGGTAGTCGGACTGTTGTCGGAGCCGCGTTACCTTTTCAATGTTTTCTCAATGACAGGAACGATGAGTTTTTCCATCACTTCGTACCCCGGGCGTATGGGATGGACACCGTCGTTGGTATAGGCCGCTTTGAGTGACTTGCCGTCGGTGTCAACCAAGGCGTCGAAGTAGTTTACGTAAGGAATCTTCTTTTCCTTGGCATAGGTTTCGAGACGTTGGTTGAGTGACTTGATCTTTTCGGGCACGTTCTGTGCCTTGCTCCAGCCGAAGCGGGCGGCAGGAAGCAGCGAGGTGAGGATGACTTTGATTTTGTTGGCTTGTGCAATCTCCACCAGCGACTGAATGTTGCCGAAGGTCACGTCCTCATCGTAAGGGACGGAGTTTTCGGCAATGTCGTTGGCTCCGGCAGTAATGACGACCAGGCTGGCATGTGTGTCGACCACGTCACTGCGGAAGCGATAGAGGAAGTGATAGGTGGTTTGTCCGCTGATGCCGCGTGCGATGAATCCCGGACGCTGGAAGAAGTCGTTATAGCGCAGCCACCAGCACTCGGTGATGGAGTTGCCGAAGAAGACCACACGTTTCTCCCCTTTCTGAGGAGGTGTGGAGAGCACTTTGTTGTCTTGCGCAAAAGCGCGGATGTTGCCGAAATCCTGTGCGGTGACGCAAAGGGAGGGCAGGGCGATGAGTGCCGCTGCGAGCATAAGTCTGATGTTTTGTTTCATTGTTTCAGTTGATATGTTCTTATAGGTTTGTCGAGTCTTTTCGGATGTTGTCCGAATCATTCCAGTTCCATTTCAAAGATACCGCCGTATGGTATCTCGCGGTCTAGGGCTTCCTCCACGCTGATTTCGCCTGAATAGATGCGGGCACAGGCAATGACGCCGCCGTGGGTGAAGATGACGACTTGTTCATAGTCTTCTTCCAACAGTTCTTCCATGAAGTGGCGCACACGTTCGTATTGGTCGGCCAGAGACTCGCCGCGGGTGGCTGCGGTGTGGAACGCGTCGGCTTGCCAATGCTGGATGCGCGGGTCGGCAATCTCGTCGAACGGTTGCATCTCCCAATCGCCCAAGTCGATTTCCAACAGGCGGTTGTCGGGGGTGGCATTGTCGTAACCACAGTAGTCCGCCAGGCGCGTGCAGCGCGACAAAGGGCTGGTGAAGGCCGCATCGAATGTGCCGTAGGGCATCAGGCAAGCCTTTGTTACCGACGCTTCAAGGGGAAAAGTCGATTTCAGAGGCACGTCAGTCTGACCGTAGCTCACGCCCGGGGGGACGGCCACCGATGTGTGTCTTACGAAAACCAGTATCATTGCCGTATCGTGGACTGGAATTTCTACAAAGATACAACAATTTTCTGATATACAAATCTATTTCCCTGTCTTTCGTGATGAACCGTTGGTAATATGACCACAATTGTTTACATCCGACAAAGACAACCGTGGAAAACAACATAAAAAATGACATTTCGGGAACAAAGACTCGATACCGGCGCTCAGAAGTGGGACTTCGGGCCGCAGATGCGGCGCTTCAAAATTTTGTAGCGCCGCTTCTGAGTTATCGTTTCTTATACCTCATGGCAATACTAATAATGCAGTGGTCCGAGTGACTTTTTCGCTACTGATGACTCTCAACTCTGGAAATTGTCGTATTTTTGTATGATAAAAGTGAGCGTATGACGACAGAAGCCCTTTATAAGCTATTTGAGGAACATCCCGAGGTAACGACCGACAGCCGGCAGTGCCCCGCGGACTCCCTGTTTTTTGCCCTGAAGGGCGACAGCTTCGACGGCAACCGTTTCGCCGCGCAGGCACTGTCACAAGGCTGCGCCTATGCCGTGGTGGACGACCCCGCGGTGGTACCAACAGACGACAACCGCTATGTGTTGGTTGACGATGTGTTGCGTACGTACCAGTTGCTGGCGCGCGAGCACCGGCGTCATTTCACAGGCCCCGTCATCCAGATTACGGGCACGAACGGCAAGACGACCACGAAAGAACTGACGGCCGCCGTATTGTCAAAGCGTTACTGCGTGCACTACACGCAGGGCAACTTGAATAACCATATCGGTGTGCCGCGCACACTGCTGGGCCTGCGGCCGGAGCATACGTTGGCCGTCATTGAAACGGGAGCCAATCACCCCGGTGAAATAAAGACGTTGACAGAGATTGTGGAACCCGACTGCGGCATAATAACCAATGTGGGGCGTGCCCATCTGGAGGGTTTTGGCAGTTTTGCGGGAGTGGTG
>CAMZHB010000213.1 GCA_947306605.1 uncultured Prevotellaceae bacterium
GGGAACATAAGCATGTGGTTGTCGCTCTGGAAACCGGCCTCGACCATCTTCGGGAAGTCGCGCCCCTGCTTGCCGGTCTTGTTGATGGGTATGCAGAGAGGTGCAAGTCCGGGAAGGTTCATCAGCAGGTCGTTGACGAGGTAACGGAATCGTCCGTCGTAGTGGCGGCCGATGATGGCGCCGAGAGCCACGCCGTCCTCACCGCCCAAGGGGTGGTTTGAGACGAAGGTATAGAGCCGCCCGTCGTTTTTGTCAGGCAGGTTCTCCTCGCCGACGATGTCGAGCGTGGCATCCAGGTATCTGACACATTCTTCCAGCCACTCGGTACCCACAAGGTGGCGGCTCTCCCACAGATAGGCATTCACCTGATCTTGATGGACAATGCGCTTGAGCCACGAAACCAGCGGGCGAGGCAAAAACTTGGCCTTGCTTCCCAACTTTGATTTCAGAATGTTATCAATGTCGACTGTTTTCTCAGTTACCGTAACCATTTTTTTAGTGATAGCTTTCAATCAAGTTGCAAAAGTAACATATTTCTTTGAAAAATGACACATTTTTCGCGAAAAAGTGCAAAACTCGCATAAGATTGTCTGATTCTGTGAGACAAAACCGCCCAAAATCAATAAAAAGATGTTAAATTCAAAAAAAAGTGGGGTAAAGTGGTGGAATGTGGGGGAAAATGTGTAACTTTGTGGCTGAATTCTTCACATTAATATATATATGCGCTTTTTAGGTAACATAGAAGCCAAGACTGATGTAAAGGGAAGAGCCTTTCTGCCAGCCGTTTTCCGCAAGGTGCTACAGGCATCGGGCAGCGAAACGCTGATACTGCGGAAAGACATTTTCCAGCCTTGTCTTGTGCTGTATCCTGAAAGCGTATGGAATGAGCAGCAGGACACGCTCCGCAGAAGGCTGAACAGGTATAATGCCCAGCATCAGCAAATCTTCCGTCAGTTTGTCTCTGAAGTAGAACTCGTGACACTCGACGGCAATGGCCGGTTCCTTATTCCCAAGCGTTATCTCCAGATGGCGGGCATTCAGCAGGACGTCAAGTTCATCGGTATGGACGACACCATCGAGATTTGGGCTAACGATAAGGTAGAGGCCACAAAGATGAGCAGTGAAGAATTTGGCAAGGCGCTCGAAAACATTATGGGGCAGGAGACATCTCCTGCAGAGAGATACTGAATAGATGATTGTCACGGCGGAGACATACCATGTACCAGTGCTTCGGAAAGAAAGCATTGACGGGTTGGCTATCCAACCTGACGGTATCTATGTCGACGTCACTTTTGGCGGTGGTGGTCACAGCAGAGAAATACTGCAACACCTGGGGCCAAATGGACATCTCTATGGTTTCGACCAGGATGCCGATGCCGAAAAGAACATCGTCGACGACGAGCGGTTTACTTTCGTCAGGAGCAACTTCAGGTATCTCAAGCAGTGGATGCGCTACTACGGAGTTGAAGAGGTCGACGGTCTGTTGGCCGACCTGGGCGTTTCGAGTCACCATTTTGACGATGAGACGCGCGGTTTCTCCTTCCGTTTTGAAGCGCCCCTCGACATGCGGATGAACAAGCGTGCCGGTATGACGGCCGCCGACGTTGTCAACAGCTACGACGAACAACAGTTGGCCGACATCTTCTATCTCTATGGAGAGCTGAAGCAGGCACGACGATTGGCAGCGCTCATCGTGAAGGCACGGTCACAGCAGCGCATCGCGACCACCGGCGAACTGCTGCAGACAGTGAGCGGCCTGCTCAGGCCAGAGCGCGAGAAGAAAGAGACGGCCCAGCTGTTCCAGGCGCTCCGTATAGAAGTGAACCACGAGTTGGAGGCCCTGAAGGAGATGCTGGCCGGAGCCACAGAGGTGCTGAGGAAGGGTGGCCGGCTGTCGGTCATCACGTACCACTCTCTGGAGGACCGCATCGTGAAGAACTACATGAAGGCCGGCAATGCCGAAGGGCGGGTCGAGCAGGACTTCTTCGGACGCACAGCGTCGCCGTTCCGCGCGGTGAACAACAAGGTCATCGTACCTACCGACGACGAGCAACAGCGCAACCCGCGCAGTCGAAGCGCCAAGTTGAGAATTGCAGAACGAATATAAATTCATGGCAGAAGAGAAGAGTGACATCCAGGAAGAGCTCAAGGCGAAAGAGCAAAACGCCTTGGAGAAGCTGAAGGAGATCAAGAAGAACGTGAGCGAGGACGACACCCTGCCGGTGGGAACGCTCACGCTCCGCAAGATTCTTGGCGGCGACATCCTGTCGGCCAACCTGGTTCGTCGCAACATCTGGACGCTGGTGCTCATCGTGTTTTTCACGGTGGTCTACGTGGCCTTCCGCTACCAGTGCCAGCAGGACATGATTATGATTGACAAAATGGAACGTGAGCTGAAGGACGCCAAATACAAGGCTCTGTCGAGTTCGAGCACACTGACCGAGCGCTGCCGCGAGAGCCAGGTGCTGCGTGTGCTGAGAGCGAACCACGACTCGCTGCTGCACGCCAGTCCGCAGCCACCTTATATAATAAATATACCCGAACGAGGATTTTTAAGCGGAAACGGAGATGAGTAAGTTCAACAGTAATAAGGTCATGCCGCGCTACTTCGCCATTGTGCTGACGTTGACGGTTATCGGAATTGCCATTATTGGCAAGGCCCTCTACATCATGACTGTCCAGAAGGACTACTGGAATGCTGTCCAGCAGCAGCTGAAGCACGACTCCATTCCCGTGAAGCCCAACCGCGGCAACATCCTGAGTTGCGACGGTCAGCTGATGGCCAGCTCCATACCCGAGTACAAGGTGTTTGTGGACTTCCAGCCCGGCCGTCAGAAGAACGTCCCGTGGGACACCGCCGCCATCAACAGGGTCAACCGGCTTTGGGACGAGAAGATTGACAGCCTCTGCATGGGCCTGAACGACATCTTCCCCCAGCAGTCGGTCAGCGAGTTTAAGGCCTATCTGCAAGAGGGGCGCAACAAGGTGAACCGCGACGGCACCGTCGGTGCCCGCCACTGGCCGGTATGGAAACACCGTATTGACTACAACACGTTCGCCCTGCTCAAGAAGTTGCCCATCTTCAACCTGTCGGTAGGCAAGGGTGGCTTCCACTGGGACGAGTTCAACGCCCGCAACCGCCCCTTCGGTTCGCTGGCCCAGCGCACGGTGGGTGTCATGTTCGGCGAGATCGACTCCGCCCGCTGCGGTCTGGAGTTGTCGTTCGACTCCACGTTGCGCGGCAAGAACGGACTGGTTCATCGTCAGAAGGTGCTCAACAGGATTATGAATATCAC
>CAMZHB010000214.1 GCA_947306605.1 uncultured Prevotellaceae bacterium
CGGCGCCTCGGAAATCCGAGGCGCCGCTTATTAATGTCGTAAGTCCGAGAGTAGCGCAGCGGAGATAGCAATGAAATAGCCTTTTGGACTATTTCATTGCTTTAATCACGGCCACAATGTCGGCCGAGTCGATGACGCCGTCGCCGTTCACGTCCGCTATCATGTCGCCGTCGGGCATTTCTTTGATCACGGCCACAATGTCGGTGCTGTCCACCGCACCGTCCTTATTCACGTCGGCAGGAGGGGAATAAGGTTTCCAGATTTTGAAACTTCCGCACAAGTGGAGCATAGCCAGATAGTGAACGATGCCGTCGTAATAACGGTAGGTTCCTGTCCCGAGGCTTGCTTCCCAAGCTTTCGTCAGGTTCGTGATGATTTTGTCTTTATAGCCTTCTTTATTCATTAAGGCATAGCAGGCTACGGCGTTGCAGGCAGCTTCACCGGGTGTGTATGACTGCATGCCGTTCGTTCCATCCCATGTGAAACGCGCATTCTTATAGCCGTTTCCTTCAAAAAAGTCGATGAGTCGCTGTGCCATTCCCTCTTGTTGTTTCGCATCCTTGCCGAAGAGGTAGTAGTCCATACCGAAGTTCATGGCACAGCGCATGGCTTCATACATGTATCGGTCCGAGTTATCCAAATAGTATACAATTTTCGGCGTACCGTCAAAATTGGCGCAATCGGCGAACAGGCCCGATGTGCGGTGCGACGCTTTGGAGAGGAAACTGCGGGTTTGCATGACCAACTTCGCAAATTTGCTTTGGTCAGTATTTGACCAATGGGCGAACAAATCGAAAAATGCCGGCAGACTGTAGGCGGGACAAGTGAAGTCGTAGCCGTCGTACGGCCGGTATACAACAATAGACTGGGCCGTGTTGAACAGCGAACCCTGCCCATTCTTCCACATTCTTTTCAGAATGTACTGAGCATCTTCCATGTAGCTTTCGTTACTCCACCGGTGGGCAGCAAACAGCAGGGCCATGGCAATGTAGATGTCACCGTCGGGATTGTTACAGTTATCATTAAACGGGTTCCCGTCTTTGGAGCAATGCCAAATGAAGTAACCGTCGTAGTTGCCGTTCTTGTTCCACATATGGTTCTTGGCCCACCTCCACAGTTTGTCAAACTCTGTCTTGTGGTCGGTCTGCACGCAAATCATCATGCTGTAGGACATGCCTTCGGAACGCACGTCGTTGTTGTTCGGATCCAAAATATAGGCCTCCTGGCCATTGTCATAATACAATTTCTGATTGTCACTACCTTTGAAATAGTGATTCCACAACTGGTCGAGTTTGGCCTGGATTTCTTCATCGGTTTTGCCCAGATAGGTCTTGAACGGGCTGGTGTAGTCGCCCGTGTAGTAGGCACCGGAGTAGTTGGTTTCTTCATAGGTCGGACCGAAATAAGCCCCGTTGGCATCATAGTATTTCTGCGCGCCCGCAACCAGTGCTGTCAGAGAAAACAACAATGTCAAAATTTGCTTTTTCATGTTTCTGTCATTTTGATTCAGTTTGCAAAGATAAGAGTTTTCAATTAAACATCATGAAGGATTAAGAAAGAAAAATGTAGTGGCGCAACATCTTGCGCCCGATACGGAGAGGATACTGTAAGCGTCCATGAATGGATAATCGCGTAACGTAGCACGAAGTGTGAAAGTGGGGCGAAGCCCGAAAGTAGTGAAACGACCGTAGTCCCGCAGGGACGAAAATGTCAAAAATTTTAACCCTGAAACGGAGAGTTTTGTAACGTGCTAATTTTCACCGGGTGTCAAATATGGTAAATTAGAAGCGGCGTTTCAAAATTTTGAAACGCCGCTTCTGCGGCCCGAAGTCCGACTTTTGGTCACCGGAATCTGATCTCTGGATGGAAAGTGCAGTTTTGGGGCTATTCAGTAAGTGGATTCCTGGTTAAAGTGTAGTAACTATTGTGACTACATGTTACTTATCCAATATCTGGCTGGCGTGGTCTTTGGTCTGGACTTCTTTGGGTGTGATGACACGCTCAATGGTGCCATCGGGCGCGATGATGAATGTGGTGCGCATCGTTCCCATGTAGCTGCGTCCGTAGAGTTTCTTTTCTCCCCACACACCGAACTGTTGCACGAGGGTTTTCTCGATGTCGGCAATGAGATGGAAGGGCAGTTGGTTTTTTTCTATAAACTGTTGGTGCTTCCGGGCGGTGTCGATGCTGACACCGAGCACTTCATAGCCGTCTGATTTCAGCCGGTCGTAGTTGTCGCGCAGGTTGCATGCTTGGGCGGTGCAACCGGATGTCATGTCCTTCGGATAGAAATAAAGGACGAGTTTTTTGCCGTCCAATTGGCTCAGGCGTATTTCGTTGCCGTTTTCGTCGTGGCCCAGCAGGTCGGGCACTTTGTCTCCTTTTTGCATGGTTTTAATTGTTCTGATTCTTTGTTTGTGGTTTCTTATCGCGCCAGTGGCCGCCACGATGGCGCCGGCGGGGGTTGTTATCGGTATTCGTGTTGTTGTTTTGGTTTTTGGTTGCAGTCTTGGCACCTTTCCCTTTGCCGTGGTTACGGTTGCGCCCGTTGCGGCTGCGGTTGCCTTCGGGCCTGCTCTTGCCTGTGTATGCTGGGCTTGGTCCGAGTTCTTCAGGCATGGGGTTCTTGTCTATGATTTTTTCGAGGGTTTTCTCGATGCGTGCGAAGTACATCTGGTCGCGTTCGGAAACGAGAGTGATGGCCCGTCCGCCGCGTCCGGCGCGGGCTGTGCGTCCGATGCGGTGGACGTAGTCTTCGACGTCGCGGGGCACGTCGTAGTTGATGACAACGGCGATGTCGTCGATGTCAATGCCGCGTGAGATGATGTCGGTGGCCACCAGCACGTCGGTGCGTCCGGCCTTGAAGTCGCGCATGACGAGGTCGCGTTGTTTCTGGTCGAGGTCGGAGTGCATTTCGTCGAGCCGGATGCCGGCGCGCCTCAGGATGATGGAGAGCTCCTTGACTTTCTGCTTGGAACCGGCGAAGACGAGGACGCGTTTGAGTTCTTCTTTCTTGAAGAGGTGTTTGAGGATGCCGTTTTTCTGTGCTTCGGTGCAGATGTAGGCGCTCTGCCGGATGCCTTCGGCGGGTTTGGTGATCGCGATTTCCACGAAGACAGGGTCATGGAGGATGTCGTGCACGAGTTTCTTGATCTCGTCGGGCATGGTGGCCGAGAAGAGCATGGTTTGGCGATTCTTGGGCAGTTGCTTGATGATTTTGGTGATATCGTCGATGAAGCCCATGTCGAGCATGCGGTCGGCCTCGTCGAGCACGAAGATGGAAACGCG
>CAMZHB010000215.1 GCA_947306605.1 uncultured Prevotellaceae bacterium
ATTCATTTTACTGTCTTTGGCGTCGGCTTCGGTACCTATGAGGAAGAAACAACTGACTCCGTAACGCGCCAGTTTGCCTATCATCAGCGAAAGTTGGTCATCGGGAAGAGCATCTATCTCGTTCACATACTTCATCAAGGGTTTGATTCCTTCAGAATTGAGACGCTCTGTGTCAAGATATTGATTGAAGAGCACACCTACCTTACTCTCCACCGAAACTCCGTCAGACGATTTGTTAGCCGTCGTTTCGATGATTTCACGTATGCGCTTGTCGTTCTCATCTATGAGATAGTTGAACGAACCATAGCGAGACTGGTCGGCAGGTAAGGGATGCTTTTTATTCCATCCCGCCGTGGCGAAATCAAAAAAGTCTGTGCCAGGCTTTACATTCGGGTTGAGATTAGTCACGTCAATACCGTGAGGATTTGTGTCGCTCTTTTTCACTTTTGCATTCGATGTAATGGTCACCAGGCCAAACAAGGCCACAGCTCCAAAGGTTAATAGAGGTTTTATCATAATTCCAAGTTTTTATTTTTCAATGATTCTAAAGTTTCACTCCAAGTTTCCCACAGCGACATGGCTTCTTCAAGCTGTTTAGACAACGATGCGTGTTTATTAATCAGCTCCATATCTGCCCCTCCTTCGGGTGCCGACAGCCGGTCTTCGACCAAGTGTAACGCACCTTCAAGTTGTGCAACGGCCTGTTCGCTTTCAGCAACCTGACGTTCGGCTTGCTTCAGACGGCGCCGTATTTCCTTCTGCTGTTCATACGACTGCGACGACGCGGAAGGCACATTCGCCTTCTTCACTTGCACCATGGGTGCCACAGGAGCCTCAAGTTCGCTCAAATGTGAGATTTTCTTTTTATTCAGGAAATCATAGATGCCGCCAAGATGTTCTTTCACGCGCCCGCCTCCGAACTCATAGACTTTACTTACGAGTCCGTCCAGAAAATCACGGTCATGGCTCACCAATATAGCCGTTCCGTCGAACGCCAGTATAGCTTCCTTCAATACATCTTTGGTACGCATGTCAAGATGATTGGTTGGTTCATCCAATATAAGGAAGTTGACCGGTTGCAAAAGCAACTGAATCATCGCCAAACGGCTTCTTTCTCCGCCGGAAAGCACACTTACTTTTTTGTCTGACGCTTCTCCGCCGAACATAAAGGCACCCAGGATGTCACGAATCTTCATTCGGATTTCACCAACTGCGGCCTGGTCGACGGTATCATAGACTGTCAGGGATTCATCAAGCAGTTGCGCCTGGTTTTGTGCGTAATAACCTATCGTAACATTGTGTCCGACGCGAAGACTGCCGTCATACGGAATCTGATGCATGATACATTTCACCAAAGTAGACTTTCCCTCGCCGTTACGCCCCACAAAGGCCACCTTTTCTCCGCGACGGATGGTCATAGCCACGTCATGGAACACATTATGTTCACCATAGTCTTTACGGACATCCTCACAAATCAGCGGAAAGTCCCCGCTGCGCTCTGTCGGAGGGAACTTAAGATGCAGCGAAGCGTTGTCAACTTCGTCTATCTCAATTGGAACGATTCTTTCAAGCTGATGTATGCGTTGCTGTACCTGAATTGCTTTCGTCGGTTTATATCTAAAGCGCTCGATAAATTCGCGTATGTCGGCGATTTCCTTTTGTTGGTTTTCCCAGGCCCGCACTTGCGCCGCACGACGTTCCTCGCGCAGCCGGACATATTGGTTGTACGGCACACGGTAATCAATCAATTTCCCACAAGACAGTTCCAACGTGCGCGAAGTAACGTTATTGATGAAAGCACGGTCGTGACTGACCAGAATAAGTGCGCCAGACTGGCGAATAAGAAAGTCTTCGAGCCACGCAATACTCTCTATGTCCAAATGATTTGTGGGTTCGTCCAGCAGAAGTAGGTCCGGGTGCAACAGAAGTAGCTTGGCCAATTCCACACGCATGCGCCAGCCGCCGCTAAATTCGGCTGTGGGGCGGCCAAAGTCGCTTTGCTGGAAGCCAAGTCCGAGCAGTGTCCGCTCCAATTCGGCATGGCGGTTGTAAGCTCCCATCATGTGGAGACGGTCCGTGAGTTGGGCGCTGCGCTCTATGAGAGCGGCATATTCAGGTGAATTATAGTCGGAACTATGTTCGAGTAAAGCATTTGTATGTTTGAGTTGGTTTTCTATATCCCTGACATAGTCAAAGGCTTTCTCGGTTTCTTCTATCAGTGTCGTTGAGTCAGCCAGGCGCATCACCTGAGGAAGATAGCCTATGGTCAATTCCGTGCGGCGGTTGACCCTTCCGGAAGTGGGCATCTGCTCCCCCGCGAGCATCTTGAGCAACGTACTTTTGCCCGCACCGTTTTTGCCCACAAGTGCCACGCGCTCCTTTGCATTTATCACAAAGGAGACGTCACTGAAAAGCGGCTTCGCGCCAAAAGTAACGCTCAAATGTTCTGTAGAAATCAAACCTTTCTGTTTTGAATGCAAAGGTAGTGAAAACTGACGAAAGGTTATCTGTTCTTATCTGAAAAACCGCCGTTTAATTGTACGGAATCACACGAATTATTTGTAACTTCGCGGCATGGAAGACTTAATACGCCTGCTCCACGAGGGAAATCACACGCTTGTAGTGCGCCATGCCGACGAAATACGCACATTTGACGAGCGCGGCATCCGCGATTTGTTCCTTCTATATACGACAGAACCCGACCTTCTCCAAGGTTCCGTCATTGTGGATAAAATAGTGGGCCGCGCAGCTGCGGCACTGATGATTGCAGGTGGAATCAAAAAGCTCTTCACTCCCACTCTCAGCCTCACGGCAATCGACCTGCTCAAGCGTTCCTCCATTCAATACGAATACACACAGGCTGTGCCGTGCATCATGAACCGCACACAGACGGCGCTGTGCCCTATGGAAGCAGCGACACTGGACGTGGCAACCGCTGAAGAAGCCGTGGAACGAATCAAACTGAAATTTCAATCTATAAATCACAACTAATATGAGAAAAAAAATCCTTCTAATCGCAGCCATGTCGCTGCTACTCGGTGGAACAACGCATGCCGGACGTCTCTTGACCGACAGTCTGCAAAGCAAAGTGCTTGGTGCCGTGCGCCACTACAATGTTTATCTGCCCACGGGCTATGATAAGGAAACCGACCGCCAATATCCCGTGCTCTATCTCCTGCACGGATTGAGCGACACCCACACTGGTTGGGAACAGCACGGACGTATGAAGATTGTTATCGATGAACTCATCTCCTCAGGCGAATGTGTGCCGATGATTG
>CAMZHB010000216.1 GCA_947306605.1 uncultured Prevotellaceae bacterium
CCTCTCGAGCCATACGCTGGTGGCGTTCCCCATTGTTTCGCGTGACGGACTGACCCGTTATCCCGGTGTGACGATGGCCATCGTGGCCACGATGATATCCCTCGTATTGGCACTTCTTGGCCTGGCTGGATTGTCGGGTAGTCTGCAGGGTACTGGTGGGTGGACGCTATGGCTCTGGCTTCTCTTAAAATGTGCCCTCTTTGTTGCCGGTCTGTTCTTTTTGTACCCGCGTCTCATCCGCTTCTTCTTTCGGAAGTTTTCCGACGATGTGCTGCAATATATCTTCGTGTTGGTTCTGGTCTTCTTGAGTGCTGCGGTGAGCCAGGCGTTGGGTTTGGAAGGCGTGTTGGGTGCATTTTTGGCCGGACTGATTTTCGGCCGTTACATTCCAGAGGCTGTACCTCTGATGCGTCACATTGACTTTGTCGGTAACGCCCTGTTCATCCCTTACTTTTTGATTGGCGTGGGCATGCTTATCAATCTTCCACGGATGTTCTCCAGTCCCGGCAGTCTGATCTCGATACTATTGTTTGTATTGCTGGCGTTGGTGGCCAAGGCTTTGGCCTGTTTGTTGGCGGGGCACTTGTTCCGTTTGAGCAATGAGGTCCAAATGATGATGACAGGCCTTACCAGTGGCCACGCTGCAGGTGCTTTGGCCATGGTGATGGTTGGCATGCGTTTGGTATTACCTTCGGGCGAGCTTTTGGTAAGTGATGTGCTACTCAATGCCGTGGTGATGCTCATATTATGCTCCTGTTTCTTCAGTGCTTTCGTTACCGCACATGCAGCCAAACGCATTGCTAAGGTCGGTGTGAGCGATGAGGAAAAACAGGGCGAAGAAGACAAAATTCTCGTGGCTTTGCGCAATCCCGAAACAATGCCGAACTTAGTTAATCTGGCTCTGATGATGCGCCCCCATCGCTCCACAGCTCCGTTGGTGGGAGTCAAACTGGTGGTTGATGCTTTCGACAACGAGCGTGAGCTCGAATCAGCACGCTTGTTGGTAAAAGAAGCTGCCCATATTGCGGCCTCAGCCGGAGTAAATATGAAGAAAGTGGTGCGTTCGGGTGTTAATGTCATTACCGCTTTGACTTATACGATGAAAGATTTTGAAGCCAGCGAGATACTCCTTGGCTATCATTGGCAGGACGGCCATTTGGCCTGTTGCGTGTGTCGCGACAGGTGAGTATTGTCCATTTCACTCGTGCTGTCAACACGTTACGCTGTATTCATGTCGTCGTACCCCGTGATGCCGAACTTGAACTGGGCTTTTACCGATGGCTGATGCATGTCAGCCGATTGGCACGTCAGATGGACTGTCGCATCCTGTTCTATTGTACCCCGTCGGCGTGGGAAAATATATGTGAATTCTGCGCCCAGCACTATAAAACAATCCGACTGTCATACGTTCACTTTGACAATTTCAATGACTTCCCCTCGTTGGTTCCTTCAGTTCACGATGACCATCTGCTCGTGCTTGTCAGCGCACGTCAAGGCTCCTTCTCGTGGCAACCCGAATTCCAGAAAATACCGGGCATCGTCGCTTCATCGTTTGCCCATTGCAGTGTCATGCTCATATTCCCTGACCAATACGGTAAAGAACATCCGAATTCGGCTTTTACCACTGGCTTCCGTCCGAACTAAAATGGATACAGTAGTGACAAAAGCGTAGATAGAAAAACTTATATCGCATATAGACAAAACGAGAACAGAGAGATGATAGACGGCACTTGGTATCAGCGCACCCAACTCCTTTACGGTGAAGAGCGTATGCAACGCTTGGTTGCATCTCACGTACTTGTCGTTGGGCTTGGCGGGGTGGGGGCCTATGCTGCCGAAATGCTGTGCCGCGCAGGTGTGGGACATCTTACGCTGGTGGACTCAGACGTCGTGTCTGTAACCAATATCAATCGCCAATTACCTGCCCTGCATTCCACGATAGGCCGGCCCAAAGTTCAACTCTTGCGCGAACGCTTTCTCGACATTAATCCACAAGCCGAAATTGTGGCAATCGCTGAATATCTTGATGAGACGGGAGTTCCAAAACTGCTTGATGCCACGTCATACGACTTCGTGGCTGATGCCATTGATACCGTGCGCCCCAAGTGTGCCCTCATCGAAGGCTGTCTCGACCGTCACATTCCGATAATAAGCGCCATGGGTGCCGGTGCAAAGACAGATATCCGCCGAATCCGCCAGACAGACATCAGCAAAACGTCACAATGCGGCTTGGCCAAAGTCGTGCGACAGACGTTGCGACATGACGGTTACGTCCACGTTCCCCTTCCTGTCGTGTTTAGCGATGAACCAGTCCGTCGCGAGGCTCTCCTTACCGTCGAAGGTGAGCGTAACAAGAAATCCACTGCTGGTACCACTGCTTATATCACAGCCACTTTCGGTAATTGGCTTGCCTGGTACATTCTTGAAAACCTTTGATAAAACGATTAAAATAAACGCGCAGATTGTTTTGCAATCTGCGCGTTTGGTGATCCGCTTGGGGTTCGAACCCAAGACCCCATCCTTAAAAGGGATGTGCTCTACCTGCTGAGCTAGCGGATCTACCTAAATGACTACCGTTTTCGGTAATCGGGTGCAAAGTTAGCGCTTTCCGTTGGACTGGCAAAATTTTTTGTTTTATTTTTCGGTCCCGGCGGCAAACTTTATCTTTTGTCTGTCCTTTCCAGGCAGGAACAGGTCACTTTTTGCAAGCGGGGCACCACGGTTTCAACTGTTGGAAGAAGTCGTTGCCCTTGTCATCCACGAGAATGAAGGCGGGGAAATCCTCCACTTCAATCTTCCAGATGGCCTCCATGCCCAGTTCGGGGTACTCCACACACTCGATGCTCTTGATGCTGCTCTGCGAGAGCACGGCAGCCACGCCGCCGATGGTGCCGAGGTAGAAGCCGCCGTGTTTCTTGCAGGCATCGGTGACGCACTGCGAGCGGTTGCCCTTGGCTATCATGACGAGGCTGGCGCCGTTGTCCTGGAACTCATCCACGTAGGGGTCCATGCGGTTGGCCGTGGTCGGTCCCATAGAACCGCAGGGATAACCTTCGGGCGTCTTGGCCGGGCCGGCGTAGAGCACGGGGTAGTCTTTGAAGTATTGCGGCATGCCTTCGCCGGCGTCGAGACGGGCCTTCAGTTTGGCGTGGGCAATGTCGCGTGCCACGATGATGGTGCCCTTGAGGTTGACGCGGGTGCTGACGGGATATTTTGACAGTTCGCGGCGTACGGCGTCGATGCCCTGGTTAAGGTCAATCTCAAT
>CAMZHB010000217.1 GCA_947306605.1 uncultured Prevotellaceae bacterium
GCAAATATTTCAGCGCCTGGGACCGCCAGATTCACGTGACCGACGAACCGTTCTACGTGGACAACTGGATTTGGGACACGCACATCGCTCTGGAGCCGTTGCACACCATTCTGAATCCGAAAATGGAGGTGGACAAGATAAACTCTTACATCAAGATGTACAGGGAGAGCGGGGCCATGCCGCGCTTTGCCATCACTTCGGGCGAGTGGGCCGCCATGACAGGCAACTTTGCCGCTGTCTGGATGACCGATGCCTGGGCCAAAGGTTTGCGTTTCGACCTGGGCACGGCCTACGAAGGGTTCCGCAAGAATTCGCTGGAACGCTCCATGTTGCCCTGGTATGTCGGTCCCGCTACTTCCATAGACTCTTTCTACAATCGACACGGTTACTATCCGGCCCTGCGCCCCGGCGAAAAAGAGACAGTGGCCGAGGTGGACACTAACTGGGAACGCCGGCAGGCCGTATCCATCACGACGGTAAACAGCTATTCCGACTGGTGCATCGCCAAACTGGCCAATATCCTGGGCAAGAAAGCCGACGAACAACTTTTCCTGAAACGTGCCGCCAACTACCGCAACGTGTTCCGCACGGAGAAAGGCATGATGTGGCCCAAGGACGACCGCGGGGAATGGATAGAACCCTATAACCCCCTGCACGACGGACGCGCCTATTTCACGGAAAACAATGCCTATATCTTCAATTGGGACGTGAAGCACGACCTGCAGGGACTGATAGGCCTGATGGGCGGACGGAAAAAAGCCGAGGCTAAGCTCGACGAACTGTTCCACATGGGCGTGGGCACGGCCAAATGGCGCTTCTACAACGCGCTGCCCGACGCCACGGGACTCATGGGTATGTTCCAGATGGGCAACGAACCCAGTTTCCACATCCCTTACCTTTATAACTACGTGGGGGCGCCGTGGAAAACGCAGAAGTACATCCACAGCCTCATCGACACGTATTACATCGACTCTTGTCTGGGCATGCCTGGCGATGAGGACGGCGGCGGCATGTCGGCCTTCGTGGTGTTCTCCATGATGGGATTCTTCCCCGTCACTCCAGGTACGACGACCTATGTCATCGGCAGTCCTTTCTTTGAGCGCACCGCCATGCACCTGCCAGACGGCAAGACGTTTACTGTCGTGGCCCAAAACCTTTCGTCTGAGAACAAATTCATCCAAAGCGCCACGTTCAACGGCCAACCGCTCACGAAGCCCTGGTTCACTCACGAGCAACTTATGCGCGGCGGCACGTTGCAACTGGTCATGGACAACAAACCTAACCGGACGTGGGGAGCCGCGCCGGAAGATGCGCCCGTATCTGATATCAACAGTTACTAAAGAAAAACCAAGAATAAAACATAAGACAATGAAACGTAGCGAAATCAATCAAATCCTGCGCGATGCCAAGGCTTTTTTGGCATCACGTCAGTTTGTTTTGCCCGAATGGGCCAACTGGAGTCTGGCCGACTGGAAGGCAAACAAAGACAAGGTGGACTATATCACCGAACGCATGCTCGGGTGGGACATTACCGACTTCGGTTCTGGCGACTTCCTTCACCGCGGCCTGTTCCTCTTCACCATCCGCAACGGCAAGTACGGCGTGGACAAAAAGCCTTATGCCGAAAAGATCATGATTGTAGAGGAAAACCAGGAAACACCCATGCATTTCCACTGGTCGAAAATGGAAGACATCATCAACCGTGGTGGCGGCAACCTGGTCATTGAACTTTACAACGCCGACGAGGAAGAACAGTTTGCCGACACGCCCGTGCATTTCCGTATCGACGGCATTGAGCACGTCATGGAGCCCGGCGGCAAGGTGATACTCTATCCCGGCCAGAGCATTTGCATGGAACAGTATCTATACCACCGTTTCTATGGTGAGCCGGGCAAAGGCAAGGTCATGGTGGGTGAAGTGAGCCAGTGCAACGACGACACCACCGACAACCGCTTCTTCGAGCCCGTGGGACGCTTTCCAGACATCGACGAAGACGAGGAACCTCTGCACCTCCTTTGTTCCGACTATACGAAGTTTCTTTAATCCATGAAACCGATACGTATATCCGGTGTCGGCTGTTGTCTGCTGGACCGCATCTACGGACACATAGATTTCCGTGCCCCGTCGTTTCAGAAGTACCTGAGCCGTCGTCCCGGCGACGGCGGACTGGAGCCGGGCAAGTTGCAGTTTGAGGAAGAGGTGGAGCGTTTCGCTGGCCGCAAGTTCGCCGAATTCCTGCCCGACCTTACCCAAGGTTTCCAACCCGACAAGGAAAACATCGGCGGCCCGTGCATCGTGGCCCTTATCAACGCCGCCCAACTGGCCGGCGACGAGAGTCACGTCAGTTTCTACGGTTGCCGGGGTGAGGATGCCGTGGGCGACAGTCTGGTTCAGGCTTTGGCCAAGACGCCCGTAGACCTTTCCCATTACCGCTTGGAGCCCGGCGGCGAAACAGCGGCCACGACCGTGCTTTCTGACCCGACTTATGACAACGGTCACAGCGAGCGCACGTTTGTCAACACCATCGGTGCCTCGTGGCGTTACTTGCCCGAAGAAGTCGACGAGTCGTTCTACGGCGCCGACATCTGTGTCTTCGGCGGCACGGCCATTGTGCCCATGATACACCGCGGTTTGCGCACCATGCTCGCGAAAGCCAAGGACAAAGGCTGTCTCACCGTGGTCAACACCGTTTACGACTCGCTTAGCGAAAAGCAGAACCCCGGCCAGCGCTGGCTTTTGGGCGACAGCGACGCTACCTATGCCCTCATCGACCTGCTTCTGGTGGACTGCGAGGAGGCTTTGCGTCTCAGCGGCACGGACACCATTACCGAGTCCATCGCTTTCTTCCGCGAGAAAGGCACGAAGTCCGTGCTGGTCACCAACGGCGCCCGCGATGTCTATCTTTGGGCCGACAGCGACCGCTTCGGCCAGGTGCCAGAGTACGCCCTGCCCGTGTCGGCGGCCGTGGGCGAAAGGCTCAAGCAAGGCGTGAAGGGCGACAGCACCGGTTGCGGCGACAACTTCGCCGGCGGTGTCATTGCCTCACTGGCACGTCAGATGTACGCCAGCCAGACCCGTCTCGACCTGCGCGAAGCCTGCTGCTGGGGCGTTGTCTCCGGCGGTTTCGCCTGCTTCTACTACGGCGGCACTTACTTCGAGGATGTTCCCGGCGAGAAACGCCAGCATCTTCTGCCGTATTACGAGAAATAACTACGGCACATAGGGGTCTAGTAGGGAGCATCCCG
>CAMZHB010000218.1 GCA_947306605.1 uncultured Prevotellaceae bacterium
GTGTCGGGGCATTCATTTCGTTCGCTTCCAGCCAGGAGAAAAAGCGTTGGCGCAAGTGTTCATCGGACACCACTGCGAACGAACTCACCACACCGGCAATGTTGAACGTTTTGCTCGGCGCTCCAAACGTAATACTGCACGCTGCAGCCTCGGCACTGACTGTGGCAAATGGGATGTGATGCAAACCCCACAGAGCCATGTCGGCGTGTATCTCGTCCGAAATGACCAGAATACCGCGTTCGTGGCAGAAGCGGGCCAATCGCTCCAACGTAGTACGGTCCCACAGGATGCCCGCAGGGTTGTGCGGGTTAGAAAGAATAAGCACCTTGCAGTGTTCGTCGGCCACATGGTCCAATTGGTCAAAATCCATGCTATACGTTCTGTCCGGTTGCTCCACCAGTGGATTCATCACCACCTCGCGACCGTTGCCCTCGGGCACCAGACGGAAGGGATGGTACACAGGCGGCTGGACAATAATCTTGTCGCCCGGATTAGTAAACACATTAATCACCATACCGATGCCTTTCACAATGCCGGGGATGAACGAGAGCCATTCCTTGCGTACACTCCAACCGTGGCGGCTGAGTTGCCAATCAATAATCGCTTGCCAGTAACTCTCAGAGGGCACCGTGTAACCCAGCACCGGATGCTCCAGTCGCTTCCTGAGTGCATCCATGATGAAAGGCGGCGTTTCAAAGTCCATATCGGCCACCCACAACGGCAACAGGTCACGCCGGCCGAAGTAGTCAGACAACAGTTCCTGTTTCACCGTCCACGTACCGCTACGGTCTATGATTTTGTCAAAATTGTACATTCCCATTTCGTTTTTATTTTCATTCAGATACTATCCGATACGTCTTCCCTGCCTTTACCGGTAAGTCATACTCGTATACCTTTTTGATATTCGGGTGTGACGGTTCTTTCAACTCCTCCGAAACAAGCGGCTGCTTCACATCGGCTGGTGCCAGCAGAGCATTCGGACACTCGCCAGCAGCCACCTTCAAGCCCTTGAGCGGTACATAGGAACGGATGCGGACCACAGCCGTCAGTGTGGCGTGCAGACGGGCCTCTGTCAACCGACCGTCAGCCCATGTCATGTCAAGCACGCAACCGCCACGGGTACGCAGTCCTGTCACTTCGCCTTGGCTCCATGCCGAGGGCAAAGCGGGCAACAAGTGTATGGCCCCGTCGTGGCTTTGCACCAACATCTCGGCCACTCCGGCTGTGTAACCGAAGTTACCGTCGATTTGGAAAGGCGGATGGGCGTCGAAGAGATTCGGATAGGTGCGTCCGTTAGGATATTCGTTGTATTTGCTGTCGTCAGGCAACAGGTGTAGCATATTGCTGATGATTTTAAACGCGTGGTCACCATCAAGCATACGTGCCCAGAAATTAATCTTCCAACCCAGGCTCCAGCCCGTAGCCATGTCGCCCCGTTGTCGCAGCGTGGTGGCTGCGGCAGCGAAGAGTTCGGGGTGCCGGTAAGGCGACACTTGGTTCGAAGGATACAGTCCATAGAGGTGAGAGATATGCCGGTGCTGGTCTTTGGGATCGTCGGCGTCCTGCTGCCATTCTTGCAACTGTCCATAGCGTCCCACGCGCATCGGAGGCAGTTTGGCGACGGTTTCGGCCAGCCGCTGTTCATAAGTGGCGTCCGGATGAAGCAGGTGAGTTGCCTTTTGTGTCGCCGTCAGCACATCAAACACAATTTGATTGTCCATCGTGGCGCCCGCTGTCAATGGTGTGCCTGTACCGCGCGGGCCGTGTTCGGGCGACACCGTAGGCACCGTGACCAGGTAACCTGTACGCGGGTCTGTCTGCAGGTAATCGAGTAAAAAGTCGGCCGCCCCTTTCAGTGTGGGATACATTTCCGCGAGGAAATTCCGGTCGCCTGTAAAGAGATAGTGCTGCCATATGTGTGTCGACAGCCACGCGCCGCCAGTGGGGAACATACCGGGTCCGGGGATATCCACGGGGCCGGCTATGCGCCACAAATCGGTGTTATGATGAGCCACCCAGCCGCCGCAGCCGTACAGTGTGCGAGCCGTCAAGGCGCCCGTCGTGCCCAGTTCCTTCACCATAGCGAAGAGCGGCATTTGCGTCTCGCCCAGATTGGTCACGTCAGACGGCCAATAGTTCATTTCCGTATTGATATTGATGGTATACTTGCTGTCCCACGGCGCATTCAGCCGGTCGTTCCACTTTCCCTGCAGTGTGGCAGGTTGTCCGCCGGGTTGTGACGCCGAGATGAGCAGGTAGCGGCCGAACTGGAACATCAGTGCCACGAGATCAAGGTCACCGGGATTCTTTTCAAAGGCAGCCACACGCCTGTCGGTCTCCAAACCAGAGTTTGCCGACTTCGGCAACACGAGCGAAACGCGGTTGAATTGGTCCTGGTATTTCTTCAGGTGAGCCTTCAGCAACTGCTTGTAGCTTTTGCCATGCAGCGAGGCCAACGTCTCCTTGTTCTTCTTGGCTGCATCGCCACTGACATCATGATAATTCACGAAATTGGTGGCGGCCACGACATAGAGCGTTGCCGTGGTGGCATCGCTGACGTGAAGCGACTCAAACTCGGTTTTCACGTTGCCGTCGGTCTCGACCAGCACTTTGCAATCGGCCTTCAGTCCTGCCGGAATGCCTTCTTGCTCAACTCCGTCGACGGTGGCCGAGAGCAGGTTCACCTGTCCGTTTCCACCCCTTGCTGTCGTCGCGACAATCTTCGAATGCAACTGACTGTTGAAGCCTACATCGAACGTCAGAGCGCCTTTCTTACCGGCTTTCAGTTGCACGACGATGACGTTGTCGGCCAGCGAGGCAAACACCGTGCGCTCATAGCGTACGCCATTATAATTATAAGAAGTCGTGGCGAGGGCTTTGCCAAGGTCCAGCTCGCGCCGATAGTCGCTCACATCCTTGTGGCCCAGCTCCAACGTCAGATTACCCAACGGCAGGTAACGCATGCCGTGAGGGCCAACGACGAAGTATTTGCCCGCCGTGTTGTGGGCAAACATTTCGTGACCGGCAAAGATGCTGTCGCGCACTTCCTGCAGGTGGGCATAGGCCGTGGCCGAATTGTTGTGGTAAGGCCCGCCCGACCAAAAGGTTTCTTCGTTCAACTGTATCACTTCGCGCGCCGTACCGCCGTAAGCCATGCCGGCCAAGTGGCTGTTGCCTATGGGCAGGGCCTCAAGCCACGTTTCAGCCGGACGGCTGTACCAAAGTTTATGTTCCTGAGCC
>CAMZHB010000219.1 GCA_947306605.1 uncultured Prevotellaceae bacterium
CTTCACGGGCAGTGTTTCCTCAACTTTGTCGCTGTAGGTATTGCCATAGTCGTTGCGCCACTTCTCCACCGGCGGCAATCCGCACGACTGGGGTGTGTCGCGGAGGAGACAATAGGCCACAATGGCCACCAATATCGCCAATGCGGCAGGGAAGACGTAGGTACCTATCAGGAAGTAGCGGCTGGTGTCGGCGCCGTAGAACCACGAGCCGAACCACATGGCGCCATAGACGGCGATGGGCCCCACCAGGGCGCCGCCCACGTTGTGAGCACAGTTCCACACGGCCATCCACGTGCCCCGTTCCCCTTGCGAGAACCACCGTGTCATCACACGGCCGCACGGCGGCCAGCCCATGCCGTTGAACCAGCCCACCAGGAAGTTGAGCGCTGCCATCAGCACGATGGCCCACGCTTTGTGTTCTGCGCCCAGCCACTGCACCGGCACCACCATGAAGGCCATGCTCAGGGCGGCCAGCACCAGTCCCAGGGGCAGGAAGCGCCGCGCATTGCTGCGGTCGGACACACTGGCCATAAGGAATTTGGAGAAGCCGTAGGCCACGGCGTTCATCGACAGCACCACGCCCAGTTCCCCCTTCTCGAAGCCCAGCGGCTCGAGCATGGGGATGGCCATGGAGAAGTTTTTGCGGACAATGTAGAATCCGGCGTACCCTATGAAGGCGCCCAGAAACACCTGCCACCGCAGCCGGCGGTAGCGTGCGTCGGCCTCGGCACCGGTCTGTTCGGGCTTGAAGGCGGGAGGACTCAGGAACGACATTAGTATTCTTTGAAAGTTATTCTACGATATATTTCTCGGCAATGGCATTGAAGTCGGCCACCTGCCGGGCTTCCCACGCGGCGTCGCGGCCCAGTTCGCGGGCCATCAGGGCGGCCACCTTGGGTGCCACGGCCTTGGCTTCGCGGGCATCGATATAGAGCAACCGCACGCGGCGGGCCAGCACGTCGTCAACCGTGCGGGCCATCTCCCGGCGCACGGCCCACACCACTTCGCCCGCCGTATAGTCGTAGCGCGGCGACAGGCGCTCCTGCAGCGTCGGGTCGGTCTGCTCCAGGGCGTGCAGTTCCGGCTCGTCGCTGCCATAGACGTAGCAGTGGTTCGTCAGGTCGGGGTTGGGACGGTAGCCGTGGATGTGCAGCGAACGGGTCGGGCACTTGCGCGGCTCCAGCAGGCCCAGCTGTATGGCCTTGTCCACCGTGTCCTCCGCCATCAGCCGGTAGCTGGTCCATTTGCCGCCGGTGATGGTGATGAGCTTATTGTCGGAAACAATGATTTTGTGGCTGCGCGAGATTTCCTTCGTGCTCTTGCCCTCCTTCTTGGGAGCGGCCAGCGGCCGTTGGCCGGCAAAGACGCAGAGGATGTCCTTGCGCGTCGGGGCGGGATTCATGTAGAGGCCCGCCGTGCCCAGGATGAAGTCTATCTCCTGCTCCAGGGCCCGCGGCTCGCTCTCCGGCGTTTCGCGGAGCACGTCGGTCGTGCCCACCACCACGCGACCGTGCCACGGCACGGCAAAGAGCACCCTTCCGTCGCTCGTCTTGGGCACCATCAGGGCGTCGTCGCTCTGCAGGAACTTCATGTCGAGCACCAGGTGCACGCCCTGGCTGGGCTTCACCATCGGGGCATGGCCCGGCCGGTCCATGGCCATCACCTCGTCCACGAAGATGCCCGCGGCGTTGATGACGGCACGCGCCATTATATTAAAGGTATCCCCCGTCTCGCGGTCCACCGCCTTCACGCCGCACACGCGGCCCTCGGCGTCGTGGAGCACCCCGGTCACCGCGGTCCGGTTCACCACCGTTCCGCCCAGGTCCACGCACGTCTGCGCCAGGTTCACCGCCATGCGGGCGTCGTCAAACTGGCCGTCGTGATAGACGATGCCGCCCTTCAGCCCCTTCCTGATGGCCGTCGGCAGGCGCCGGCGCACCGTCGAGGGGCGCAGAAACAGCGAGCGGCCGTAGCCGAAGCCGAACGACAGGATATCGTAGAATGTCAGGCCGCAGAAGTAAAGGAAATTGTCCCACCAGCGGTAGTTGGAAATCACGAAAGCCTGGTCCTTCACCAGGTGGGGGGCATTGCGCTTCATGCGGCCGCGCTCGCGCAGGGCTTCCAGCACCAGGCGCACATCGCCGCGCTGCAGGTAGCGCACGCCGCCGTGCACCAGTTTCGTACTGCGGCTCGAGGTACACTTCGCAAAGTCGTCACGCTCCAACAGCGCCACCTTGTAACCGCGCGAGGCGGCATCGACGGCACATCCCAGTCCGGTGGCACCGCCGCCTATGACAACAACGTCCCACGATTCATCTTCATTACGCAAACGATTTATTTGTTCTTCTCTGTTCATGGTCTTTTCTTTTAAGCACCGGCGTCATCCTTCTCAGATGATGCCCATATACCCTGCAAAGTTACTACTTTTTCCACCCCTTGGCCAAGTTTACGGGCAAAAAATGCACACTAAGCCCAAAATCATGCAATTTCATCCTGTTTTCTTGCTTTTTTCGCCACACGCACTTGTCGGCCATTTTTTCAGGCGCTTCATTTGCCGTTATACCCTCTAAAACAACGTTTTGAACTTGACAAAATTTTGTCAGGCGCCCGTCTCAACGACCATCCACGCATCCGCAGCCCGTTTCCGCAATTCACTCATTACAAGACGGTAGCGCGAAATCACACACGACAAAGTCACGCTTCTTTCACAAACAGTCGCAAAAAAATACCCTAAATTTTGTCAACGTCTTTCTGAAAAAATCGATACTTTTGCTTCTGTTTTATTAAAACTATCAACATATATGAGAAAACTCAACATTTCATTGTGGCTCCTGTGCCTATGCACGGCGATGCCGTTTGGGGCGAAAGCCCAGCGAACCATGGAGTATTCGTTAAGTTTTGCGAATAGTGATTTTCAGATGCAACAGGTTCACAATTACGACACGACGGCTACTACCTATGTGGTAAAATCTTCAAAGTATCAGTTATATTCCAAATACGACCTGACACAGCCAGAGCTGCCGGTCATCTATGTAACATTGCTGTTACCGAAGGATGCTTCTTATGCCGGTTTTTCCTATGAGAAATCGAATAGTTTTTTTAGTAATTATTTATTGACAGTAGGAAGCAAACCGGTAGTAATAGGTTCCCAAAATGATAGTTCTACACCCGGCTGGTATCCTTATGGAACATACGATTCCAGTATCGAGTTTGCAGGAACGACAGCGGTGTCAGG
>CAMZHB010000220.1 GCA_947306605.1 uncultured Prevotellaceae bacterium
AAGGCGAACTTGTCGGCAGCAGCCAATACCTGATCTCCTGCACCTGGCCCGACGGGCGGCAGTATGTGACGGAGTACGGGAAGAAGTATCTGGAGGGAATCCGTTCAATTAAGGATGAAGAATTAAAAATGAACAATGAGATGTTCGACCTACAAGGACGACGAGTAACAAATCCGCAAAAGGGTGAGATTTACATCCAGAACGGGCGTAAATACAGAGAATAGTGAACTGCAGTTTATGACGACGGACGGCGGAATTGTGGAAAATCCCGCCGTCTGTTTGGCTGTCTGCGCGAAAAGTTGTAATTTAGCGGCAAAGAATAAAACATAAGAAGCCATGACAACCTCGAACAATTATTGCATTATCTTGGCGGGCGGCGTGGGTTGCCGCCTGTGGCCGTACAGCCGCCAGCAACGTCCGAAACAGTTTATCGACCTCTTTGGCATGGGGCTGAGCATGCTCCAGATTACATACCGCCGCTTTGCCAAGTTTCTGCCGGCGGAGAATATCTATGTGAGCACCTCGTCGGAATACGCCGCCCTGGTGCGCGAGCAGTTGCCCGACCTCCCGGCCGAAAATGTGGTGGCCGAACCGGTGCAGCTGGGCACGGCGCCAGCCACGGCGTTGGCCGCGGCCTACGTTGACGGACTTCACCCTCGGGCCAATCTGATTATTTCGCCTGCCGACCAAATCATCCTGCGTGAGGACGAGTTTCAACAGCAGGTGATGCAGGGTTTCCAGTTTGTGGAGAAAACGCCCGATTTCCTGTGCCTCGGCGTGAAGGCCACACGGCCGGAGACGAACTTCGGTTACATCCAGGCCGGTGAACGGTCGAGCGAGGGATTCTCGTCTGTGAAGAGTTTCACGGAAAAGCCCAGCCTCGACTTTGCCCGGTTCTTCGTGGAAAGCGGCGAGTTCTATTGGTCGACGAGCCTCTTTATGTGTAGCATGGAAACCTGGAAGGCCGCCGCCGCGCACGATTTCCGCGATATGGCGAAAATCAGCGAGGCTATGCATGCCGGTGCCAGCCGCGAAGATACGGAGAAACGCATTGACGAGCTCTTCCCGCGCAACCGCTTCCAATCTGTGGACCTCTTCATCCTGGAACACCACACGAACGTGTACATCAGTTCGTGCACCTTCGGCTGGCGCGACGTGGGCAGCTGGGACGGCTTTTACCAGATTTCGCAGAAGGACAGCCACGGCAATGTCATCCTCACGCCGCAGGCTACGCTCTACAACTGTCATAACAACATCGTGATGGCTTCGCAGGGGAAGATAGTCCTGCTCAGCGACCTCGACGGCTATCTGGTCGTGGAGAACGACAACGTCATTATGCTGTGTAAGAAGGACGACACGTCGCAGATACGCCGCATGATGACCGATGCGCAACTGAAGTACGGCGACTCGGTGTCGTGAGCCGGCGCATTGGAACAAAAAGCGGCAGGAACCGTTTCCGAAAACGATTCCTGCCGTTTCTGTATGGTCGGGTGTTCACTTAAGGGCATAAAAAAGGGTTACCACTGTAACCCATAAATGTTAACCTTAAATCTAATACTATGAAAAACACGATGCGAAGTTAAGACTTTTCTTGACATTGTGCAAACTTTTTGACCGGAAAAATAACACGAGTAATATTTTTTAGCATAAAAGCGGGCAAATTGTCACATTGGCGTGGCAATCGTTGCCCTGAAGTCATTGTACAAAAAAGCATAATACCGGCGGAATAATGCAAAATCTTCATTATCTTTTTTGCTTTGCATCTGATTATTTGTAACTTTGCATTCCAGAACAAATGCTCTCGACATGAGAAACCGACGGTTACACCTTGTCCCTCTGGCTTTCGCCTGCACCGTGTTGTGCTTCGGCGTGTGGGGATGCCGTACGCAGAGGGCACTGCAATCAGATGCCGACTATATGGAAGAAATGGAAGAACCCCGCCCTGAGTTACTCTTTGTCATGGGTACCGTGGTGCACGACTCGCTGACTGACGAATGCCGTATGATGGTTTCGGACGTGAGTCACGTGTATGGTGAAGCGAAATTGGAGATGGCCTCGGAAGTGGAGGGCGACCAAAGTTTCAGTTACGACCAACTGGGCGCCGCCGGCCGCAAACTGGAATCGCGGACGATGGAAAACCCGTTGGTGCAGACGCTGGAGTTCTCCTATGAAGACGGCCGACTGGAAAGCCGTACCGTGGTGCGCGACTCGGCCCAATTCTTTGTGCGCATTCAGCTGAACCTCCAAGCCAAAAGCATTACGTTCAACTATAAAAAGAAACCTATCGCGAATATTAAACTAAGTAATTATAAAATAAAATGAAGAAACAAGTTTTACCACTGTTGTTTTGCCTGCTGGGTTTGACCGCCAGTGCACAGCAATCGTACAAATTCAAAGTCGACACCTTGCGTTGGGCCGGCGACAAATGTATTAACATTGTTATCTTGGGTGATGGCTATGTGGAGTCGGAAATGGCGACGTTCAGAATAGATGCAGCCAAGCAAATGAACAGCTTTCTCCAGCAAGACCCTTACAAGCGCTATTCCCGGTACTTCAACTTCGTGTGCATCCCTACGCCTTCAAACGAAAATGGTGCGGGACTGACTCCCGATAAGCCCAAAGATACGTTCTATAAGGTGTGCTTCGGAACATCGGGCGTGGACCGTATGCCTTGGCCTACCGATTGGAATGCTGTGAACAAAGTGCTCAGCACCAACTTCCCCAGCTATGACATGGTGGCTATCTTAACCGATACGACCAAGTACGGCGGTGGCGGCGGCGGAAAATTTATCTGTTATACCAAGAATTCTAGTTCCGTCCAGACATTGTATCACGAGTCCGGCCACAGTTTTGGCAGTTTGGCCGACGAGTATTGGTATGCCGGACGCGAAGCCCCCAACATGACGAAAACAAAGGACCCCAACACTATCAAATGGAAGAATTGGCTGGGGTATAACAGCGTCGGCATTTACAAATTTACCGAAGACACCAACTGGGTGCGTCCCCACCAGAACTGCCTAATGCGCGTCCTTAACGTTCCTTTCTGTCCTGTCTGCAAGCAAGCTCTTGTGGAACGTGTCCACTCCATAGTGAACCCCATCCGTGAAGTCGAGCCAAAGGTGCGTACGCTGAATCCAATCAACGATAGTCTCATGACTCTAAAGATGAAGTTGCTGAAGCCTTCACCCAACACACTGAAGATTATTTGGGTATTCAAAG
>CAMZHB010000221.1 GCA_947306605.1 uncultured Prevotellaceae bacterium
TACAGTTATCAAGATCGTGACCGCACATTGTACCAACTGGATTCGTTGGCTGATTGGCGCATTCCTTCCAAGCACCATATTGGTACCCTCCCGAGTGAAGACTCTTTGGCCCTTGCAATCAACACAGTCAATAGCCGTTATGCTACATACAATCATTATAACCACAACATCAATCTTGGTATCCGCTATGTGACACCTGACTTGAATTTTAATGTAGGTGTTCGCTTGCAACCCCAACATACAAAGCTGGATTACCGAAAGGATATGCTTGATACGACAGTGACACGCAATGTGTTCAATGTCGCTCCGAATTTGCGCCTGCGTTATAATATCTCCAAATACAGTCGTTTGGAATTCCGTTATCGTGGTTCTTCTAACCAGCCGTCTATGACTGATTTGCTTGATATCACAGATACGAGTGACCCGCTTCACATCACCAAGGGTAATCCTGGACTGAAGCCATCGTGGACAAATAATTTGAATGCCTATTTTAACAAGAACTGGACAGAATCTCAGACGAATGTATCTGTGGATCTCGGTTATTCACAAACGTCAAACAGCATCAGTAATGCGATGATATATGACGAGACGACGGGTGTCACAACTACACGGCCTGAAAATATTAACGGAAACTGGAATACGCGTGGAAACGTAATGTTTAGCACTGCTTTTGGCTCCGATAAACAATTCAATTTCTGGTGCATGAGTGACGCGAATTACCGTCATCAGGTAGGTTTCTTGAGAACAGGAAATACGTCAAGTGAGAAGAATCTGGTGAAATCTTTGGATTTGGGCGATCGTATGCGCCTAAGTTATCGTAATGATTTCCTTGAAGTGGGACTAAACGGTACTCTTAATTATGCTCATTCACGTTCTCAATTGCGAAGTCAATCCAATTTGGACACATGGACCTTTGCCTACGGTGGCAGTCTGCAGTGGAACACGACATGGAATATGAGTGTTTCAACAAACATCGCCATGAATAGTCGCCGTGGCTATAACGATGCATCCATGAACACCAACGAACTTATATGGAACGCCCAAGTGACACAAAGCTTCCTCAAAAACAATGTTGCAACTGTCAGCCTGGAATTCTATGACATCTTGCACGAACAGAGTAACATTAGCCGAAATATCAGTGCTCTGTCGCGTAGTGACAACTGGTCTAACGGAATTCATAGCTACTTCATGTTGCGCTTCAGTTACCGTCTCAATATCTTCGGTGGCGGCCAAGGACGTATTCGTATGGGAGGTGGTAATAATGAACGTGGTGGCCAACGAGGAGAACGTGGAGAACGTGGTGGCGGCCGTGGAGGTCAAGGCTCCGGTGGAGGACGTTAAATACGATTTATCATAGAAAATTTATTCATATCATAAGTGTTTGTTTGGCAGTGCCGTCGTGAGACGCCACTGCTTTTTTATTGTTAATGGCTTATTGGCAGAAAAAATTTGTCTGAATCATGGTCATGTTGCGAAGTTTAGTTACTTTTGCAATGAAACAAATTTTAGAAGTGATTTACCTGAACGTAGTATTATTGGTCTTGTACTTTTTTCTTGTCATCAGTGCCTTTTTGGCGGTGATGCTTGATAACCGTCAGCCTATAAAAACCATTGCGTGGATTCTTTTTCTGTTTTTGGTGCCGGTTGTAGGACTGTTGTTCTATTATTTCTTCGGTCAGAATATCCGCCGCGAGCGTCGGTTCAATAAGAAAAGTTTTGGTGAGTTGACACACAAACCTCTCGTTCAGTTTGTGCGGCAGTCAACCATTGATTACCCGGAAAAATATGTCTCTCTCATCCGTTTCTTTAAGATGAATTCTATTGCGCTGCCTTTCTCCGGAAATGCTGCTGATTTTTACACAGAAGGGAGAGATTTCGTAGATTCTCTGGTTAAAGATATAAGTCAGGCCAGACACCATGTGCATCTGGAATTCTATATTATTGAAGACGATGGTGTGGGACGGCGGGTTGCCAAAGCTTTGGCCGAGGCTGTCGAACGTGGTGTTCAAGTGCGTTTTCTTTACGACGATGTTGGCTGTTGGACGGTGAAGAAACGTTTCTTCCGTCACATGGAGAATCAAGGTATTCGGGTTGCTGCTTTTGGCCCGGTACATTTCCGTCGCTTGTCGCACCGGGTAAATTACCGTAATCACAGAAAATTGACAGTGATAGACGGGTGCATCGGTTACATTGGCGGAATGAATTTGGCTGATCGTTATGTCTATGGTGAAAGAGGCGGGAATTGGCGTGACCTTCATATGCGTATTACTGGGGCTGCTGTATATGGCATTCAACAGCTCTTCATTGCAGACTGGTATCATGCGGCAGAAGAAATGATTTCCTCTGCAGAGTTCTTCCCTGAAACAATACCGATGGCTCAGCCCGGTGCTTTGGTACAAATTGTGAGTACAGCACCTTTTGGTAAATGGCCTACGATTATGATGGGTTTTGATCGGGTGATACAGAATGCACGCAAGTATATTTTTATTCAAACCCCTTATTTCATGCCTACGGAAACGGTGCTGGAGTCTCTGCAAACGGCAGCGCTAAGTGGTGTGAAAGTCCAAATTATGGTGCCTCTGAAACCGGGCGGATTTTGGATGACATGGGCCAATGAGTCGTATTACGGCGATGTTCTTAAGGCCGGTGCTGAAGTTTTTGCTTATAAGCCTGGGATGTTGCATGCCAAAGCGATGATTGTGGACGATGACTTTTGTTCCGTAGGTTCTGCTAACTTGGACTTCCGTAGCTTGGGACAGACGTTTGAAGACAGCGCTTTCATCTACGATACTGAGATGACACAACGGGTCAAACAATTGTTTATTGATGCCCGTCAAGACTGCATGAAAATTGATTTGGATATGTGGAATGGTAGAAATTTGCGACGACGTATTCTGGAGTCATTTGTTCGGATCTTTTCTCCGTTGTTCTAATACAAAAAAGGCGTTACATGTCGTAACGCCTTTTTTGTATTGTACATTTTGTTTGTTATTCTACCGTTTCAGGATAAAGTGTGTTTAAGGCTGTGCGCAGTTCAACCAACTGTTGACGTATTTCTTTTAATTTGCCAATGGCATCGGCCGTGCTTTGTTCTCCATTTTTGTTTTTCTTGAGCATCTCGCGTGCTGCGGCAATCTTCATACCGCGCACTTTCACCAGATTGTAGACGGCATACGAGATCGGAAGAGCACACGTTTGAACTCCAGTCACTCTCTACTA
>CAMZHB010000222.1 GCA_947306605.1 uncultured Prevotellaceae bacterium
ACGGACTCGTGGTGACGGGCGCACCGGTTGAAAAGCTGCCGTTCGAAGATGTGCGCTACTGGCCCCAACTTGTGGAAGTCTTTCATTGGGCTGAGAGCCACGTGAACGCATTTCTGAGCATTTGTTGGGGAGCTCAGGCGGCCTTGAAGGCACTTTACGGCGTGGAGAAACATGATTTGCCGGAGAAAATGTTCGGTATTTTCCGCCAAGATATACATGTGCCTTCCTGTCCGCTGTTCCGTGGACTCTATGACCGATTTAATATGCCGCATAGCCGACATACGGAAGTTTATGTCAGAGATATTCTGGCGCATCCCAAACTTACGCTTTTGGCAAGTTCTCCCTTGTCGGTCGCATCTGTGATTCAGGCGGAAGGGGGGCGGCAGTTGTTCGTCACAGGTCACTTGGAGTACATGCCAGGTCGCTTGGCGTTTGAATATGAGAGGGACTTGAAAAAGCATTTGCCCATTCATGTGCCTTGCAATTACTTTGAAAATGATGACCCGAAGGGACCTGTGCGCGACAGTTGGCGGGATGGGGCCCGGCGGTTCTATCATAATTGGTTGGAGAACTATGTAAACCGCGCCTAAAAGGTTTTTCGTCTGATGCATTCCGAACTCCGTCCCATCGAACTGCTGTCTCCAGCCAAAAATCTGGCATGTGGTGTCGAGGCCATCCGTTGTGGTGCCGACGCAGTCTATATTGGTGCGTCCAGTTTCGGAGCCCGTGCGGCGGCAGGCAATTCTGTGGACGACATAGCCCGACTTGCCGACTATGCCCATCAATATGGTGTCCGCGTATATGCAACTATGAACACCATTCTTTATGATAATGAACTTGATGAGGCATATCAGTTGGCCATGAGTCTGTATCGTGCCGGTGTAGATGCCCTTATCGCGCAAGATATGGCGCTTTTGGAAATGCATTTGCCCATTCCGCTTAACGCCAGCACGCAGATGGACAACCGCACACCCGAGCACGTACGGGCTTTGCAAGACTTGGGCTTTCGTAGAGTCATTCTGGCGCGTGAATTGTCTTTAGATGCCATCCGTGAAATCCGACGTGCCACGAACGTGGAACTTGAAGCCTTCGTGCACGGGGCACTTTGTGTGAGCTATAGCGGTCGTTGTTATGCTTCTCAGCATTGTTTTTCCCGCAGTGCCAATCGTGGCATGTGCGCACAGTTTTGTAGGTTGGCCTTTGATTTAGTTGACGGAGAGGACAACGTACTTCTGAAAGACAAACACCTGCTTTCGCTCAAGGATCTCAACCGTAGCCGCTCGCTTGAGGCACTTATGGATGCCGGAATTGGCTCGTTCAAGATAGAAGGTCGGCTTAAAGATGTTGATTACGTGAAGAACGTGACGGCTTACTACCGCATGGAAATTGACAAAATCCTATCTCGAAGGCACGAATACCGACGTGCGTCGTTCGGTCGCGAGCATATTGATTTTGAACCTAAGCTTGAGAAGTCGTTTAACCGTGGTTTTACCGAGTATTTCCTTTATGGCCGTACAGAAGATGTTTCCGCGCCCGCCACTCCCAAATCTGTCGGCGAACCTGTAGGACATGTGAAGTCCGTTCGCGGACGTGAAATAAAGGTAGGCGGACTCGCTGCGTTCCACAACGGTGACGGACTCTGTTATTTCGATACTAAAGGCCATTTGCAGGGATTTCGTGTCAATCGTGTTGAAGGTAACGTATTACATGTGGCAGAAGCCGTGCCCGAATTGCGGCTTCACACCCCTCTGTATCGCAATTACGATGCGGCGTTCGTTCAGATGCTTTCTCATAAGTCAGCTGAACGGACACTGAAGTTGGATTTATTGTTGCGGGAGACTGACTCTGGTTTCCTTTTGTCTGGAACAGATGAGGCCGGACGCAGCCTGCAAGTGTCTTTTCCTGATGAAAAACAACCGGCACGCACTCTGCAACGTCCGAGAGTGGTTCTGGAACTTTCCAAGTTGGGTGGCACGTGCTATGAAGCCGGTGTCGTCAGTGTGGAGTGGGATATGGAGTACTTCTTACCCGCAGCCCGTGTGGCCGAATGGCGACGTACTTTTGTGGATAAACTGTTGGCGATGTCGCAGACGGTTTCTCCGAAGCCCCATGCGGTGTCTGAGACCGACGTTGTCCTACAACCCGTCAACGTGGCCAATCATGTGGCACGCCAATTCTATGAAAAGCGTACGCATGAGCCTGTTGAATCTGCCTATGAACTCCGTGCCCCGCAGCAAGGGGTTTTGCTGATGACGTGCAAGCATTGTATTCGCTACAGTGTGGGAGCCTGTCGCCGCTATCATCGTGATGGGACGCGTTTAAGTGAGCCTTTACATCTCCGTCTGCCCGATGGGCGACGTTTTAGCTTGGATTTCGATTGTAAACAATGTGAGATGAACGTGTATGATGCGAACTAAGAGCCTGCTGTTTTTGATTTTTCTGGTGCTGACATGTGTTTCGTGCCGACAGAGTGCGACCAACGACGAACCATTATGGACTTTGTCGGTAGAACAACAGGATTCGTTGACATTTGCCCGAACACGGCATTTTTCAGTCGGCTACAATTTCCGTGTTATAGCCGACAGCCTTACTCTTTACGCCGAGATACCCGCGATGCAGATGGGTCTGGAGCGTGGCGACAGCGTGATGGTGTACGCCACAGAGCCCCTTGTTGTCGCTGAAATGCGTAAAGTGCCTGCCGACAGCGTTTCAGAATTTTGGATAAAGGTTGCACGCGATCAGGAGTCGATGGGATGGACGGCCGAGGCCGATTTGCTGCGCTCTGTAGTCCCTGTAGATCCCATTTCAAGGTTTATACACACGTTCAGCAACCGCAGACTTGTCGCCGGAGCCGTTGTGATACTTCTTGCAGCCGTTGTGTTGCTTTACAGAAAGGTCAAGCGCGGCCGTATGCACATGATTCTGGTGCGTGACATCGCTTCGTTTTATCCCACGTCGGTTTGTCTTTGCACGGCTGTCGCAGCTGTGCTCTACAGGGCAGTACTTGCGTTCTCGCCTGACGCATGGGCAGAATTCTATCACTATCCTTCGTTGAACCCATTCCTGTGGTCGCCGTGGCTGGGTGCCTTTATTGCATCTGTATGGTTGTGGTTGATTTTGTTGTTAGCGGCTTGCGACGAGATACGTCGCAGTTTACCTCCGTTTGAAGCCATTGTCTATTTCATGGGATTGGTTTCC
>CAMZHB010000223.1 GCA_947306605.1 uncultured Prevotellaceae bacterium
TTTATCTTCTTCAGGAATGGTGAAGTCGATGGGGTTGGCTATCTTTTCGTCAAGCAAGGCAATACGCAACACATCCTGAACATTCTCAACATATTCAAATGTTACTCCCTTCAGGTAGATGTCAGGAATCTCCTCAATATCTTTGCGGTTTTCTTCGCTTAGAATGATGGTAGTGATGCCGGCACGCTTAGCTGCAAGAATCTTTTCTTTGATACCTCCAACAGGCAATACCTTGCCTCGTAAGGTGATTTCGCCCGTCATGGCAACTGCCTCGCGAACCTTGCGCTGTGTTAGTGCAGAGGCTAAAGATGTGGCAATGGTGATACCAGCTGACGGTCCGTCTTTGGGAACAGCACCTTCAGGCACGTGAATGTGGACATTCCAATTGTCGAATATGCGAGAGTCTAGGTTGAGTTTGTCAGCGTTAGCCTTAATGTATTCGAGGGCTAGAACAGCAGACTCTTTCATTACATCTCCAAGATTGCCCGTAAGAGTCAGTTTGGCTCCTTTGCCTTTGCTGAGACTCGTCTCAATGAAGAGAATCTCACCGCCTACAGAAGTCCATGCCAATCCAGTCACTACACCGGCATAGCCATTACCTTGATACTTGTCGCGTTGATAAAGAGGCTTGCCAAGCAACTCGGCAAGGGAATCCACCTTTACGGAATGCATCAGTGAACCTTTGTTCTTGGCCTTTCGGAGCGCCAACTTACGGAATACTTCGTTAATGCGTTTGTCAAGCTGACGCACGCCACTTTCACGAGTATAGTTCTCGATGATTCCTTCAATAGTGCCCTTTGGTATACTGATTTTGTCATTGCTCGTAAATCCGGCTTCTTTTTTCTCTTTCGGGATGAGGTGGCGCTTGGCTATCTCCACTTTTTCTTCTGTGATGTACCCTGACATTTCTATAAGTTCCATACGGTCCAAAAGGGGGGCTGGTATGGTACTTAAAGTGTTGGCCGTGGCAATAAAAAGAATGTTGGACAAATCGTAATCCATGTCAATGAAGTTGTCATGGAAAGCGACGTTCTGTTCTGGATCGAGCACTTCGAGCAGAGCCGATGACGGATCCCCGTTGATATTGTTCTCTGATATCTTATCAATCTCGTCGAGGACAAAAACAGGATTACTGGAACCGCATTTGATAAGACTCTTGATGATACGTCTAGGCATAGCGCCGACATAAGTGCGCCGGTGTCCGCGAATCTCGGCTTCGTCGTGTACACCTCCGAGCGAAATGCGCACATATTTGCGTTTTAAAGCTTTGGCGATGCTCTTGCCTAATGAAGTTTTGCCTATACCCGGAGGCCCGTATAAGCAGATGATGGGCGCTTTGAAGTCTCCGCGTTGTTGGATGACTGCAAGGTGTTCAAGAATTCTCTCTTTTACTTTCTCCAAACCGTAATGGTCGCGGTTGAGTGTACGTTCGGCGTGATTTAAGTCGATATTGTCCTTTGTAAACTCATTCCAAGGCAAACTGAGGACGGTTTGCAGATAGTTAAGTTGCACATTATAATCCGGACTTTGTGTGTTGACGCGTTCCAGTTTGGCCAACTCCTTGTCAAACGTCTTGCGAACATCCTCAGGGAATTTTTTCTTTTTTGCCTGTTCCTTCAGCTCGTGAATGTCTTGGTCTGCTGGAGACTCACCCAACTCGTCCTGAATGTTTTTGATTTGTTGTTGCAGGAAATATTCTTTCTGTTGTTGGTCGAGTTCTTCACGTGCCCTCTCCTGAATGTTAGCTTTCAGGGATGCATATTGCACCTCACGGTTTAACAGTTCTAATAGCTTAATGGCACGTTCCTTAATATTGCTGATACGAAGCAACTCCATTCGTTCCTCTGTCTGAATGGGAATGTTGGAACAGATGAAATTGATAAGGAAAATGGAATTTGTGATGTTCCGAATGGCAAAATAGGATTCTTCCCGAAGATTACCGTTGAGTTTGGATAAACGGAATGTCAGGTCTCGACAGGCATCTACCAATGCACGGAATTCTTCTTCGGTAGTATCAAACTTGGGTTCGCGGATTTTTTTGATTTCGGCCAAATAAACAGGTTTTTGTTGTAATAGGTCGATAATGCTAAAACGGCAGAATCCCTGGAGTAGTGCAGTCATGCGCTTGTCAGGCAGTTCGAGGATACGCATGACTTTTGCCACAGTTCCCACACGGAATAAGCCGTTAATGTCTGGTTGATCGTCTGCAGCATTAGTCTGGCAAACAACGCCAATAAAACTATCGTTGTCTTTGGCTTGTTTTATGACGTCAAGCGAAAATTGACGCTCGATAGCCACAGGAATAACAACACCTGGAAACAATACCATGTTGCGTAGTGGCAGCAAAGGCAGAGTAGTCCCCAGTTTTATATTGAAGAGATTTTGAATGTCTCCTTCAAAGTCTGCGATGAGAGAAAATGGATTCTGATTAGATTCGTCGCTCATTTTTCTAGTGGTAAATCAAATAGGTTTATCTGTATTCCCGATATATTGCAAAGAGCGTGCCACGGAATGGTGCGTATATTCTCTTTTTTATGCAAATCGCTAAAATCAACGCAAAATTACGAATTTTTCTGTGTTTGGCTTCAACGAAATGCTTCTAATATTGTGCTTTTCTTTAATTTTGCCGTGTGAAAGCGACTATATGAGTCAAGATACGTTCCATTTTCGACAGTTTAGCGTGTGCCATCGGGATTGTGCTATGAAAGTTGGTACGGACGGAGTGTTGCTTGGTGCCCTAGCGCATGTCGGTGGACTGACTGCATTAGATATTGGTACCGGGAGTGGGCTCATTGCATTGATGTTGGCACAACGGGGAGTAGATGACATAACCGCTATTGATATTGATAAAGGGGCTGTACATCAGGCTTCCGAAAATTTTCTTGCATCACCGTGGCCAGACCGTTTGAAAGCATTGAAGGCAGATGTGGTTGAATTCTGCCCGGGCCGTCAATATAGTACGATAGTTTGTAATCCTCCGTATTATGAACATTCTCCAGTTGCCGGCAGTCCGACACGTCAAGCAGCGCGTGTAGCCGATGTCTTAACACATGAGCGTTTAATTACTGCTGTATGCCGTTTGTTGGCTTCAGAGGGGTATTTCAATGTTATTCTGCCCTATGAACGAGCTGAGCATTTTATCTGGCTTTGTTGGCAGCAAAATTTGTATTTGAAAGGACAAGTTAATATTCGCA
>CAMZHB010000224.1 GCA_947306605.1 uncultured Prevotellaceae bacterium
TCAGAGCGGCGCATGGAAATTTTCCGTGCGCCGCTCTTTTTGCTCAAAAATGCTCGCTTTTTTGACAATTCTCTTGCAGACGTCCCATTTCGGCGCGCAGAAGTGGGACTTCGGGCCGCAGAAGCGGCGTCTCGGAAATCCGAGGCGCCGCTTCTGCCTGCCGAAACCGTGGTCGTAATTAAAGCTATGAAGTAGGAAGTGATAAGGTAGTATATGGTTTTATTGGAACCCTTTCACTCCCTAATTCAACTCTATAAAAGCCATCCGCCGCTACGAATCAGTCCGTAGCGGCGGATGTTATTTTACCCGACAGGGCAAAAATAAGAAACTTCGTCTCTTTTTTGCTTTACGCTCGTTTTATTTGTAACTTTGCAGTATGTTCAAGAAACTATGTTATATGGTGGCCATGCTGCTGGCGAGAAGCAGCGGCCTGCAGGCGCAGTTGCGCGTGGAGAATGAAATGGTTGACCTTGGTCAGTTGCCATGGTATCAGGACCGTTCCGTTAATCTGGAGGTGACAAATGTCGGACAGAAAGCCGTGAGAATTGTTGGCGTGCGTACATCGGGTAGTCAGGTAAAAGCGACGTGGACTCGGGAGGCGTTGGCTCCCGGGCGTAAAGGTGTGGTGACGCTGACAGTGGATGCTACGCTGTTAGGACGTTTCGACCGCGTAGTGCTGATTGACTGTGAGGATCAGACGACACCGATGACGGTGCATGTTAAAGGTCACGTGGTGGCAGACTTGACGACGAACTATGGCGGTGACTACCCGTATCAGGTGGGCGATGTGCTGCTGAGTACTGACAACATTGAATTTGATGACGCATCGGTGGGTGACCTTCCCGAGCAGGTGATAGAAGTAAAGAATGGTGGACAGACGGTCTACCGGCCGGAACTGATGCACTTGCCGCCGTATTTGAGTCAGCGGGCTGTTCCTGAGGTGTTGCTTCCGGGTCGTTCCGGCAAACTGATAGTGACGCTCAACACGGAGAAAGTGGAGGGTTACGGCCTGAAGCAGACAACCGTTTATGTGAGCCGTTTCCCCGGTGACCGGGTGGGGAAGGACAACGAAGTGGCAGTTTCTTCCGTCGTCTTGCCTCAAGTGGACACGACGTCGGTGGTGCAGAGTGCGCTGCGTCCGGTGCTTTGGATGGACGCTACGGAACTGACATTTCCCAAATTGGCTCCTGGTAAAAAGGCTAAAGGTGTCATTTTATTGCGTAACGATGGCAAATCAACGCTTGAAATAACATCGTTACAAGTATTCCATCCGGCTTTGTCGGTGGGACTGGGCAAAATGAAAATAGCTCCGGGACAAACGGAGAAACTGAAACTGACTGTACAACAAAAATACCTCAGTTTGTCACGAAGCCGTTTACGCGTGTTGATGACGACAAATGACCCGTCGCATTCGAAGGTTCTTTTTGATGTTAAACAAGGAAATTAGCACTTTGTCTATGGAGCACCCAGAGAATGAAGAACAATATAAAGGATTACGTGTAGAGACGAGCCCGACAAGTCCGGGCAGTGTAAATCCTTATCTTAATTTCCGTGCCAAGCGCAGGAAACCGGAATTGACCGCGGACCAATATGTGGAAGGTATATTGGCAGGTGACGTAACTATTCTGAGCCGTGCCGTTACCCTCCTTGAGAGCACACGTCCGGAGCATGAGCAGTTGGCCCAGCAAGTGATTGCACGCTGTCTGCCTCATGCCGGTAAGAGTGTGCGTATTGGCATCAGCGGTGTTCCCGGTGCAGGAAAAAGTACCAGCATTGATGAGTTTGGACTGCATGTGCTTGAACGGACAGGAGGGAAACTGGCTGTCTTGGCCATAGACCCGACCAGCGAACGTACGGGGGGGAGTATTTTGGGTGACAAGACCCGTATGGAAAAGCTCTCCGTGCATCCGAAAAGTTTCATCCGTCCCAGTCCGTCGGGCGGTTCACTGGGTGGTGTGGCACGTAAGACACGTGAAACTATCGTGCTCTGTGAGGCTGCCGGTTATAACACGATTTTCGTGGAGACTGTCGGCGTGGGGCAGAGTGAAACAGCGTGTCATTCGATGGTCGATTTCTTCCTGGTGCTTCAGGTGACCGGTACGGGTGACGAATTGCAGGGTATCAAGCGCGGCATCATGGAAATGGCTGACGGTATCGCTCTGAACAAATGTGACGGCGACAATGTGGAACGGTGCAAGTTGGCAGCCGCATATTATAAGAACGCGCTCCATTTGTTCCCGACGCCTCCCAGCGGTTGGACGACTCAAGTTTACATGTACAGCGGGCTCTTCGGTTATGGCATAAAGGAATTGTGGGATTCCATCTACGAGTACATTGACTTTGTAAAGCACAATGGTTACTTTGAAGAGCGACGCAATAACCAAAACCTTTATTGGTTGCACGAAACCATCGAACAAGCTATCCACAGCCGTTTTTACAATGACCCGCGTGTCATTGCTGCTTTGCAACAGGCCGAAGACGATGTCCGTGCCGCCCGTCAAACCAGTTTCCGCGCGGCGGAGAACGTGTTGAATACCTATTTTGGCCTTAATTCAGTGCGTTGATACGATCGGACTATGGCTGTTGTGAGAAAGAAATCTCGTCCATATTGTTGATATGCTCTTCAATTCGATAGAGTTTCTTGTATTTTGTCCGCTTGTATTTTTACTCTATTGGATTGTTAAGGGAGTAAAGTGGCAGAATGTAGTTCTACTGGCTGCGAGTTTGTGCTTCTATGGCTGGTGGGACGCGCGTTTTCTGTTGCTAATAGCCATTGTCTGTTTTGTTAGTTACCATACAGCAATCTTTATTGAAAAGAGTCAATGCCAGGGCAGAAAAGGGAGATGGTGGCTTCTTCTCTGTGCTACGGTTACGCTGGGTATATTAGGCTTATTCAAGTATTATAATTTCTTTGTTGAGAATTTTGTTCAGTTGTTAGGTTCTGTGGGTGTGAAAGCTGACGTTCCTACGTTGTATCTCATACTTCCCGTAGGTATATCCTTTTATACATTCCAATCGTTGGGATATTGTATTGACGTTTATAGAAAAACCATCCGTGCCACCCACAATGCGTTGGATTATTTTACGTTTATTGCGTTCTTCCCTCAATTGGTTGCCGGCCCGATTGAACGTGCCAGCCATATGTTGCCGCAAATACAGAGAGTAAGAGCGTTCTCGTATGAGACATC
>CAMZHB010000225.1 GCA_947306605.1 uncultured Prevotellaceae bacterium
CTGACGGTGCCGTTCTCACAGCTGAGCGGGGACGTGGTTCTGGTCTGTTTCAGTCCGGCCAGTTCCTCGCTTTGGGTGGCGATGCGCTGTTTCAGGGCTTCGGCTTCGGCCGTGACCAGTGAAAGTATTTTGGTGTAGTTATACACTTTCTGTCCCCCGGGCAGGGTCTGCACGGCTTCGGGGCAGGCGACCTCGATGCTGGCAAGGTCCAGGGCATAGGCCGTGCGGCCGTCCACTTCGGTGGTCACGGGACGCAGGCTAGGCGTAGATGTCGGTGTCATACTGGTCGTCACCGAACACAAACGGCTGGGTGGAAGATATGCTGGCTTCGCTGTTGTTGAGTTCCATCATAAACACCTCATTGTTGTTGGTTCGCCAGTCCAGAAGCCATTGGCCGCTCATGTTCCACCAGCCTGGGCGGCCGAGATTACAAGTGTCGGCCACGGTTTTGTTTCCGAAGTACAAGGTCTTGTCCTGTGTCAGCCATATCTGGGCGTTCACGGCCCATGCGGCGCACAGGAAACAGGTGATTGCTATTGTCTTTTTCATCGTTTGTCTGTATTAAAAGTCCATTACTGCTATGTTTGTTGTTTCCGCCGGCTGTCCGTCCACAAACAGTGTGCAGCGGTAGGTGCCGGCAGCGAGGCCGCTCTTGTCCACGGCAGACAGGCTGTTGCCCGTCTGTCTGCTTACGGTCTGGCCGTCGAGGGTGGTGATGAGCAGATAGCTGTCGCCCGTTGTCTGACGGCTTGCCATACTGGAAGGCAGGCCGGTTTCCAACAGCCGGTTCTGCATGGTCTGCACGCTGCGGGCCAACGTGGCCATGGTGCCGAGCAGACGGTTGCCGCTGGAGCCCTCTTGGCCGGTGGGCATCATGACGGGTCCCGGGTCCTCCAATGGGAACTCATAAAGGTAACGGCAGTAAGCGGAGGCATAGCCTGTTTTTGCCAGTGTGGAAGGATTGAGGCTATAGAACTTGATTTCCCCGAACGAGGACGAGATGCAGGCATCGCTGCCCGTCAGGTCGATGGTCAGTTTACGGGTGGTATTTCCGAAACGCTTCACCCAATTCAATCCCTGATAGCTATTGATATTCCAATCGTAGCTGGTATTGGGCGCGACGCTTGTGCTGCCCATCACCAGTTTGCCGCTGGAGTTGCACTTCAGTTAGGCCCGGCTGCCAAGAAACAGACAGCACAGGGCGGATATTACAATATACTTTTTCATCTTCTCTCTGTTTTATTTGTTGATGTATTTCTTTCCTTTTTGGATATATATTTTCCCTTTTTGAGGTTCGGTTATTCTCCTGCCCTGAAGGTCATAGTTTGTACCATTCTGCTCCAAGTGTTCTTTATAAATAGAATGAATACCTGTTGCACTTTTGATTTCATCGTTGAACTGATAAATACATTTTTCCCCGTCATAACACGACAAAAGGAATTCTTCGCCTATCAAACTGAACGGACCACCTTCACTGCCTATTTCTTCATACAGGGAACATACTCCAATCATACCATGGGAAGAACCGTAAGTATATTCGGTACGGAAATAATTCGTTTCCCTTATGGAGATTTCTCTTCTGGTTAATCTACTTATTTCTTCTTGCTGATATTCGCCTTCCGGCATGTTCTGGACAGTACAGGACCAATAACTCGACTGGTATTTCGACTCGTCCAAATCATAGACCAGTGAAGGCGTCGTTTCACCGGGATGTACTTTCAACAGTTTATGGTTACTGTCTTTCTCCGTAACAGCACCGATATAGACTGCTTCACCACCGACAAACTGGCGGTAAGCTTTCTTATAGGCCACGTCACTTATCGTAGTATCACCCTGTATCCAATAACGACAGGTGTCGCTCGGAAAATTCAACTTTTTCACAACGTACGACGGAAACTTGGTCATCCATACCTTGCCTTCTTTCAACAACGGACGCAGTTCACGTGTCCAGTTCTCTACCTGAGAAAAAGAGCTCATCACAAACAGCCAGCTAAACATAGCGGCTAAAAATACTGTCTTTTTCATAACTTTAAACGGTTTAAATTTATTCTGCTCTGTCTATGTCTATCTCGAAAGTGGAACCGAGCGGATTGGTAAATCCGTTCTTGATATACACCCCTTTCTGCGCTTTCAAAGATATGGTTTTTCCATAACCTACAGCAACATTTCCTATCGGTTTTCTTGTAGTAACATTCCTTCCTACATAGATATACTCATAATCGGACGGACTAAAACTGAGCGTATACTCCATAGTGTCGGCTGTCACTCCCATTGGCATTCCTGTGAACAGGCACAGGAGCCATAGCATAATGGTTTTCTTTTTCATGTTTATAAAAATTTTATATCACATTGCAAAATTAGAGATTCTTTTTCAAAAGCCCCCACCCTAAATTTAGTGTATCTGCACACCAAATTTAGTGTATTTTCAGTATATACAAAAAATCACAAAAGACTTATCACAAATGGTTTATGTCTTTTTAATGAAAGTCAAAGACGAAAGTATGGGCGCATGATGTTGCGCCCAAACGAGGAAAAAGTTCGGAAATTTTGATTTTCTTCTTGCAGAGGTCCGGTTTCGGGGCGCAAAGGTGGGACTTCTGCGCGCAGAAGCGGCGTTTCGAAACGCAGAGACGCCGCTTCTGATTTTTCACTTCCAACACATACTGAAAATCAACATATTACGGAATGACGGATTTTGGGGTAAAAATTCTTGACAAAAAAACGGGAATGCCGTGGCGACCGGTTCGGCAAAAAAGTCCTATATTTGTAAGACAAAAAGACCAGACAGATGAACCAAACGCATTTTTTCGCTGTCGACCTGGGCGCCACCAGCGGCAGAACCATTCTGGGAAGTATCGTTGACGGGAAACTCCAACAGAAGGAGTTGACGCGCTTCCCAAACCACATCATCCGGGCCGGCAGACACGACTACTGGGACCTGTTCGCTCTTTACCACGAGATTGTCCGCGGACTGAAACTCGCGGCCGACGCCGACATCCCCCTCACGTCCATCGGCATCGATACGTGGGGCCTCGACATCGTGTGCATCGGGCGTGACGGTGACGTACTGCGCAATCCCTACAGCTACCGCGACCCGCACACGGAAGGGGCCATGGACGAATATTTCAAACTCGTACCGAAAGAGACCGTTTACCGGAAGACGGGCATCCAGTTCATGC
>CAMZHB010000226.1 GCA_947306605.1 uncultured Prevotellaceae bacterium
TGATGGCGAAGTAGGTGTAGTTCGTCCGTGCCCAGCCGTTGGTGATGCGGTAGCCCGTCAGCAGGGTGTCGTTCTCCACGCGGAGCGTTGACCACAACACCTTGCCGTCGTAGTTGTAGATGCCGTGCGTCAGGTCCAGTATGATGCGTTGCACGCCGGCATCGTCGGGGAAGGTGTACCGGTGGATGCCCACGCGCTGGGTCGCCGTCATCTGGCAGCGCACCTTGCTGTCCGCCAAGGTGACCTCATAGTAGCCCGCTTTGGCCTGCTCCGTTTCGTGCGAGAAACGCTGGCGGTAGCCCCCGTCGGGATTTTCCTTCGTGCCCGGGTTGACCTGCAGCCGGCCTGTTTGGGGCATTATCAGGATATCACCCAGGTCAGAGTGTCCCGTGCCGCTCAGGTGCGTGTGGCTGAACCCCACGATGGTGTTGTCCGTATGCTGGTAACCGGCGCAATAGTTGTACACCTCACCTTGGTAACGTCCGTCGATGTTATGCGGGATGGTGTCGGTCTCGGGTGACAACTGCACAATGCCGAAGGGAGCGCAGGCCCCGGGGAACGTGTGCCCCATGCCCTCCGTCCCTATCATAGGATTGACATACTCCAGATGCTGTGCCGGCAGGTTGATGCAGATACAGACAGCCATCAGCAGCAAGAAATTCTTCATGTGATAAAGTCTTTAAACAAACAATAACGGGGAATCCGAAGATTCCCCTCTTGCGATTTCTCTGGTACCCAGAGCCGGGATCGAACCGGCACGCCTTGCGGCATTGGTGTTTGAGACCAACGCGTCTACCAATTCCGCCATCTGGGCATCTTTTTCTCAAACACGGCGCAAAAGTACAAATTTTCTTTGATATGACAGATGATAAACACGTTTTTTATTGCGTAACCACAATATTTTTAAGTGACGCGCCCCCGTTGGAGGCGAGGGAATGAACAATTAATAATTAATGAAGAATGCCGCAGGCACCGCGGGAACGGAGTTCGAGAGTGAAGCGGTAATGAAATTAGAAGCGGCGTCTCGGATTTCCGAAACGCCGCTTCTGCGGCCCGAAGTCCGATCTTTGAGGGCGGAAATCTGGCTCCCGGATGGAAAATGTCCCCCCAAACGAGCGTTTTGAAGGGAAGATGCGGCCGTTTTCTTTCTGTATTCCGTTGCGGGTGTGGCAACTTTGTTGTAATTTCGCGCCGCAATGGGTACACGAGGACAGAGAGTGTTGCGTTTCATGAAGGACTGGACGTTGCCGCTGGGCATGGCGGGCGGTGCGCTGGCTTATGTGCTGTTCCACTTCGTTACGGAACTGGCGCCGCTGAAGCCGGCGGCCGAGGTGGTGGCGTCCGACGTGATTCCCTGCCTGATATTCCTGATGTTGTTTTTCACTTTCTGCAAGGTCAATCCGCGCGAGCTGCGTCCCTGCCGTTGGCATGCGTGGCTGCTGTTGATACAAGTGGCGGGATGCTTTGCCGTGGTGGGACTGTTGCACTGGTTGCCTGCGTTGGCCGGCCGGTTGGCATGGGAGGGTGTCATGGTGTGCCTCATCTGTCCCACGGCTGCGGCTGCGGCGGTGGTGACGGGCAAACTGGGCGGCAGCGAGACGTCGCTCACGATGTACATGATTCTCAGCAATACGGCTGCGGCCGTGGTCATCCCCGTGGCCTTCCCGATGGTGGAGCCGTCGGGCGCGGTGTCGTTTTGGTCACAGTTTCTGCTGATTCTTTCGAAGGTGTTCCCTCTGATGATTTTGCCGCTGCTGTCGGCGTGGGCGGTGAGGTGGCTGTTGCCCGGGGTGCACGCCTGGATAACGAAGCACTGCCGCAACGTGGCGTTCTATCTGTGGGCGTTCAACCTGACGGTGGTCATCGGCCAGGCATTGCGTTCACTGGTCAACGGCACGGAGCCGTGGGGCGAGAAGGCGCAGCTGGCCCTGGTGGGCCTCGTCTGCTGCGTGCTGTTGTTCGTGACGGGCAAACTCACAGGCAGCCGCTACGGCGAGCGCATCAGCGCGGGGCAGGCCCTGGGACAGAAGAATACTGTGTTTGCCATTTGGGTTTCGTACATGTATCTGCCGCCGGTCATCGCGCTGGCGCCGAGCAGCTACATCATTTGGCAGAACATCATCAACAGTTGGCAAATACAGCGCCGCCAACGGGTCGAGCGGCGAGACACGGAACACGAGTTGAACGGATAAAAAAGAACGCGTCCCCCGATGGAGACGCGTTCTTCAGTTTACAACGTTATCGTCAGTTACTTCATTTCTTTGATGACAGCCACGATGTCGGCTGAGTCGATGGCACCGTCACCGTTGACGTCGGCCTTCTTGTCGCCGTCGGGCATTTCCTTGATGACAGCCACGATGTCGGCGCTGTCGACCACGCCGTCACGGTTGACGTCGGCACGGGCGTATTCTACGGCACCCAACTGGTTGACATGAACGCCGGAGAGAGCCACGTTCCAGTAACGGAGCTCGGCGATTTCGACTTCACCTTCTTCTATGCCATCGCTGTTGTCGTCAGCGAAGAAATAGGCCACGTCGCGGAGCGTCCACTTTTCGGTGCTGGGCGAGCTGGAGCTGCCGACCTTTTCTCCGTCAATGTAGGTGGTGATGTTGCACTCGTCCACAACGAAGACAATGCGGTGCCATTTTCCTTCAACGACGGTTCCGCCGTAGCCCAGACCGCCTGTGTTGATGCCGAGGCGTGTCCTGTTGAGGAAAAGGTCGGCATCGTTGGCGTTTTCGACATCGCTCTGGAACAAGGCATTGTAGCCTGCAAGGCTCTTGGGACGGATATCCATCATGATGGTGAAGGTTTCCTGGTCGCTGCCCTGATTGTGAGCCATCTGGAGATAAGCGTCAAGGGGAACAGTGATGGCACCGTTGCCGTCTTTCGGACCGTTCACAGGCACAATGCCTGCACCTTCAAGGTCGTCGGTCTCTTCGGGACCGCTTTCTCCTTTGACAGCGGCCTTCAGCTCTGCTTCACCGCTACCGGCCAACAGGTCGGACGTGTCGTCGAAGGTCCACACGCTGATGGGATCTGCAATGGGCTCGTCTTCCCAATTTTGGTCAACGCCGCCGAGCTGTTCAACGTGCGAGTCGGTGAGAGGAACGTCCCAGAAACGCAGTTCGGCCACGCTGCGCCCCTGCCGTGAGGAAAGCGTCGATT